>NZ_JBCNKR010000006.1:1200000-1500000 GCF_039595935.1 Flavobacterium sp.
TTAGGAATTGGCGGCGCCATTACAGATGCAAGCGCAGAAGTTTTTGCTAAACTATCTCCAAAAAAACAGCAGGAATTTTTAACTGCTTACTACGATAAAAACAAAGGAATTGGTTATACACTAGCAAGAACAAATATTCATAGCTGCGATTTTAGCAGTGACAGTTACACTTATGTAGCCGAAGGTGATAAAGATTTAAAAACCTTCAACATTGATCACGATCGAAAATATAGAATTCCATTAATAAAAAGCGCAATTGAAACAGCCGGCGGGAAATTAACGTTATTTGTTAGTCCATGGAGTCCCCCAGCTTTCATGAAAGACAATAATGATATTTTGCACGGCGGCGTTTTGTTGCCTGAATTTGCTCAGTCATGGGCAAACTACTATGTCAAATTTATAAAAGCTTATGAAAAAGAAGGAATTCCGGTTTGGGGATTAACGATTCAAAATGAGCCAATGGCAAAACAAAGATGGGAATCTTGCATATATACTCCCGAGGCGGAGAGAGATTTTCTAAAAAACTTTCTTGGGCCAACTTTAGAAAAAGAAGGATTAAGTTCTAAAAATGTAATTATCTGGGATCACAATCGCGGAGACATGCTAACCAAAAGAGCCAATCTTGTTTTTTCTGACCCTGCAGTTTCAAAATACGCATGGGGAATTGGATTTCACTGGTATGAAACATGGAATGGAGGTACACCTAAATTTGAAGCAGTAGGTGAAGTTCACAAAGTTTTTCCAAATAAAAATTTACTTTTTACAGAAGGCTGTATCGAAAAATTTGATGCTTCAAGATTTCAGTTTTGGGGAAATGCAGAAAGATACGGACTTAACATGATCAACGATTTTAATAATGGAACCGTTGGTTGGACAGACTGGAATATTCTTCTGGATCAAAACGGAGGACCAAATCATGTTGGAAATTTTTGTTTTTCACCAATTCATGCTGATACAACAAAAGACGAATTAATCTATACACCGATGTACTATTACATTGGACATTTCTCAAAATTCATTCAGCCAAAAGCAAAAAGAATATTGGAGACTGTTAGCGATAACAAACTAATAAGCACATCTTTTAAAAATTCTGATGACAAAGTAGTTACAATTGTCATGAACCAATCAGATAATGAGATTGTTTACACCATAATAAACCACAATAAACAAAATACTATAACTATTCCGGCACACGCTATACAAACTATTGTATACTAAATGCTGAACCTAAAAAACTATTAAAATGAAACTAAACATTAAAAACACTATAAAAATACTGTTCTTTTCAGCAGCAGTTTTTTCACAAATAGGATGCTCTTCTTCAAACGATGCCGTAGATCCTGTAGTAAATCCACCAGTGGTAAATCCACCGGTTGTAGTAACAAATGATGTTGATTTTTGGTTGACAAAAGGAGATCAAAGCGTATTGCTGGCAAAGCAAACCGGAACACTAGGATTTGGAACAGCAGTAAACATGTATACAAACATAGAAGTTAACGCTTCTCAAAAATATCAAACAGTTGACGGTTTTGGATACACATTAACTGGAGGAAGTGCTGACGTAATTAATAAATTAACGGCTGCTAAAAAAAGCGCACTTTTACAGGAATTATTTGGTACAGGCGCTAATTCAATTGGAGTAAGTTATCTTAGAATAAGTATCGGAGCATCTGACTTAAATGCAGAACCTTTTACTTATGATGATCTTGCAACCGGAGAAACAGATTTAACTTTAGCAAAATTCAGTTTAGATAAAGATAAAGCAGGAGTAATTGCACTTTTAAAAGAAATTCTGGCAATTAACCCAAAGATTTTAATTCTGGCTACACCTTGGTCAGCGCCGATTTGGATGAAAGACAAAGACAGTTTTGTTGGAGGAAAATTACAAACACAATATTATGATGTTTACGCTAAATATTTTGTAAAATACATTCAGCAAATGAAAGCTGAAGGAATTACAATAGACGCCGTAACTCCTCAAAATGAACCATTACATGACGGAAACAACCCAAGTATGTATATGTCAGCAGCAGAACAGGCTAACTTTATTAAAAATAATCTAGGACCTGCTTTTAAAGCTGCAAACCTAAGTGTAAAAATTATTGCTTACGATCATAATTGTGATAGACCAGACTACCCAAAAGCAATTTTGGCTGATGCCGATGCTTTTCCATTTGTAGACGGATCGGCTTTCCATTTATATGCAGGAGATATCAGTGCACTTAGCAATGTTTATAATTCTTATCCAACAAAAAATGTGTATTTCACAGAACAATGGACATCATCAGCAGGTGATTTTGGAGGGGATTTAAAATGGCACGTTCGAAATGTAGTAATCGGTTCAATGCGTAACTATAGCAAAAATGCATTAGAATGGAATTTAGCAAATGATGGTGCTTTTCAACCTCATACAAATGGTGGTTGTTCAATGTGTAAAGGTGCTTTAACAGTAGCCTCCAGCGAAAGCTTCCAGCGTAATGTAGCTTATTACATTATTGCACATGCATCAAAATTTGTTCCTGCAGGATCTGTTAGAATTTCAAGTACTTCAGGCGGAAACTTACAAAATGTTGCTTTTATAACACCTTCTGGCGATAAAGTTTTAATTGTAGAAAATGACGGATCAACAGCCGAAACTTTCAATATCAAGTTCAATGATAAATGGGTAACTACTACCTTAGGAGGAGGATCTGTTGGAACTTATACGTGGAAATAATTAACCGGAAATAAAAAGTTTTTCAAATGAAAAAAGTAATAGTAGCATTGCAGCTTTTATTTTCATTTACAATTTTCGGACAGGGATTTTTACATAGAGACGGACAAAAAATTGTTGATGGAAACGGAAATAATATCATCTTAAGAGGTCTTGGCCTTGGCGGATGGATGGTTCAAGAAGGGTATATGCTGCAAACACAGCCCTTTGCAAGTCCGCAATATCAAATAAAACAAAAAATTCAGGACGTTGTTGGTGAACAAGGAACGAAAGAATTTTATGCCGCTTACAAAGCTAATGGAATCACAAAAAGAGACATTGATTCGTTAGCAAAATGGGGATTCAATTCGATTCGTCTTCCAATGCATTATAACCTTTATACTCCGCCAATTGAGCAGGAAAAAAATGGTGAAATCACCTGGATGGAAGAAGGTTTTACCATGACTGATAATTTATTGAAATGGTGTGAAGCAAACAAAATCTATTTAATTTTAGATTTGCATGCAGCACCGGGCGGACAAGGAAACGATGCGGCAATTTCGGATTATGATACCACAAAACCATCATTATGGCAGAGTGAAGCCAATCAGAAAAAAATGATCGCTTTATGGAAAAAACTGGCTTCTCGTTACAGAGACAGTCAGTGGATTGGCGGTTATGATATTATCAACGAACCAAACTGGGGTTTTACCGGATCTAATAAAAATGGCTGCGACGAAAATTCAAACGGACCTTTAAGAGACTTAATGGTTGCAGTTACAAAAGCAATTCGCGAAGTCGACACTAATCACTTAGTAATTATCGAAGGAAACTGCTGGGGAAATAATTACAACGGGATTTTCCCTTTATGGGATGAAAACATGGCGTTGAGTTTTCATAAATACTGGAATCATAACGACAAAGAATCAATCCAGAAAATGCTGGATTACAGAACACAATATAACGTTCCGATTTGGTTAGGAGAAAGCGGCGAAAATTCAAACGTTTGGTTTAAAGATGCTTTGACTTTAGTAGAAACCAACAATATTGGATGGGCATTTTGGCCAATGAAAAAAATCGAAAATATTGCAGGTGTAACCTCGGTAACCAAAATTCCGGAATATGATGTTTTATTGAAATACTGGAAAGATGGCGGAGCAAAACCATCACCAGAATTTTCGAAAAAAGCATTAATGAAAATGGCTGACAACTATAAAATGCAAAACGTAACTGTTAAGCCAGACGTAATCGATGCGATGTTTAGACAAGTTCAGACAAACGATACAAAAGCCTACAAAAATCACATAATTCCCGGAAAAATCATTGCAACACAATATGATTTAGGAACAAACGGTTTTGCTTATTCTGATAAAGATTTTGTGAATTACAGAGTTGCAACTGGAACTTTTGATCAGTGGAATAAAGGAAACGTAATGCGCAACGACGGAGTTGATATTCTGCCTTGTAAAGATGCCGGATCAAATGGTTATCAGGTTTCATTTATTGAAGATGGAGAATGGCTGCAATTTACTGCTCAGGTAAAAAAAGAAAATAAATACAACGTGGCAATTCGTTACTCAAGCGAAAGTGCAGAAGGACAACTTCATTTAGAAACTTCAAATGGAGAAAAATCAAAAACAATAACATTGCCTGCAACTGGCGGAAATGATAAATGGAAAACGATTATTTTATCTGATGTTGAATTAAAATCAGGAGAAAATAAAATAAAAGTAGTTTTTGATAAAGGCGGATTCAATTTGAATTATTTAGATTTTTTGAACGGTAAAAAAAGTGTTTCTAAAAAATAATAAGTTATGAAAAGCATCAAAAATATAATCAATAAAACTGGAATTTTGGCATTTATGTTATTGCTGATTTTTCAATCCTGCAGTGGAGGAAATGACAGTTCAGATGATACTCCGGTAAATCCTGCTCCATCCAATCTTTCTGTTCAGGTAGAAGTTGTGGGTAAAACGGCGGCAAATCCTAACGGAGATGGAAGCGGAAAAGTAAACTTAAAAATCAATGCAGCAAATGCCATTTCATATAAAGTTTTAATAGACAATCAGCTAAAAGAAATTACAAGCGGAGATTTTAGCTATACTTTTACAGCTTCGGGAACAAAAACATATTCTATCATTGTTTCGGCTTACAATGCCGGAGGGCAATTTATTAGTTCTACATCTTCTGTAAATATTTATGTAGCCAGAAAAATTCTTTGGTCAGATGAATTTGATGTAGACGGAGCTCCAAATTCTTCAAAATGGGGGTACAATACCGGAACCGGAGACGGATGGGGAAATAATGAATTAGAATATTATACATCACGTCCTGAAAATGTATTTATCTCAAATGGAACTCTAAAAATAAAAGCAATCAAAGAAGAGTATATGGGAAGCCACTATACATCAACAAGAATGCTTACAAAAGGAAAATTTTCATTCAAATACGGTCGTGCCGAAGTCCGTGCAAAACTGCCTGTTGGCGGCGGAACCTGGCCTGCTTTCTGGATGTTGGGAGACAATATTGATACAGCGGGCTGGCCGTTATGCGGAGAAGTTGATATTTTAGAATCAGTTGGAAACAATCCAGACGTAAATCATTCTTCACTGCATTCGCCGGGACGTTCAGGAAATACACCTGATACAAAAACAATAACAGTTCCAAATTCAGCGACAGAATTTCATATTTATGCAGCAGAGTGGAGTGCAGAAAGCATTAAGTTTTATGTAGACGATAATTTATTTTACACTTATGTAAACTCGGCTTCAACACCATTTAACCAAAACTTTTTCCTGATTTTAAATTTAGCAATGGGAGGAAATTTTGGAGGAACAGTTGACCCTAATTTCACTAGCGCAATTTTTGAAGTTGATTACGTGAGAGTATATAATTAACATAAGTTTTAAACTATTTTTTTTCTGTAAAGCTATATAAGCACTAGCTTTACGGATTAAAATTTTAAAAATTATGAAAAAGACAAATAAATTTATTTTAGTAGTATTCTTACTTTTTGTAAGCATTTCATTTTATGGTCAGAACTTAAAAATTATGACCTACAACATTCGTTTAGATGTTGCTTCGGATGGAGAAAATGCCTGGCCAAAACGAAAAGATTATTTCACTGCTCAAATACAATTTTATAGTCCGGAAATTTTTGGAGTGCAGGAAGCAACACCAAATCAGGTAATAGATATTGCATCGGCTCTGCCAGATTATAACAAATTTGGGATAGGAAGAGAAGAAGGAGGATTAGGAGAAGCCTGCACGATTTATTACAAAAAAGATCGTTTTAAAGTATTAGAATCAAACACATTTTGGTTGTCACAAACGCCAAATGTAGTTTCAAGAGGCTGGGATGCAGCCTGCAACAGAGTTTGTACTTACGGACTTTTTAAAGATTTAAAAACGAAAAAAACGTTTTGGGTTTTCAATCTTCATTTAGATCATATGGGGAATGAAGCAAGAGTAAAGGGCGTTCAGCTAGTTTTGAAAAAAATAAACGAACTAAACACAAAGAAATACCCGGCATTTTTAATGGGTGATTTCAACTCAGAACCTAATACGCCGCAAATTGAAGAAATTAAAAAAGTAATGGATGATACCAAAGATGTTTCAAAAGAAAAACCTTTTGGGCCATCAGGAACATTTAATGATTTCAAACATAATGAACCCGTTACATTATTACTGGATTATATTTTTATTTCAAAAAATAGCGGACTTACAATTCAAAAACATGCAGTTTTAAGTGATTCTAAAGATTTAAAATATCCGTCAGATCATTTACCTGTTTTAATAGAAATAGATTAAAAATGAAAAACATCAACAAAAAACTTCAAATCCTCCTTTTACTGCCGCTTATAGCTGTGCAGATAAAATGCGGATCTTCAAAAAGTGTTGCATCCAATTCTGGAAAAGCAGAATCATGGATTACAACTACTGATGAAACTTCAAAACTAAAAAAACAAGAGGATTTAGTTTTTAGTACAGAAACTAATTCAAACCCAACCATTGAAGTAAATCCTTCAGAAAAATTTCAAACCATAGAAGGTTTCGGATTTTCGTTAACAGGAGGAAGCGCACAGGCGATTTTAAAACTGGATAAAGCAAAAAGAGATGCATTGCTTCAGGAATTGTTTTCCAGAAAAAATGATGCAATTGGTTTAAGTTATCTGCGTATAAGTATTGGAGCTTCAGATTTGAATGAAAAAGTTTTTTCGTATGATGATATGCCGGAAGGACAAACTGACTTAAATCTGGAACATTTTAATTTAGGTCCGGATTTAAATGACGTAGTTCCGGTTTTACAGGAAATCTTAAAAATAAATCCAAACATAAAAATAATGGGTTCTCCATGGTCTCCGCCTGTTTGGATGAAAGACAACGGAAGCTCAAAAGGTGGAAGTTTACAGCCAAAATATTACGGAGTTTACGCTGAATATTTTGTAAAATATATTCAGGCAATGAAATCGCACGGAATTGTTATTGATGCGATTACACCACAAAATGAGCCATTGCATCCGGGAAATAACCCAAGTATGTTTATGCCGGCAGAGCAGCAGGCAGATTTTATTGGAAATCATCTGGGTCCCGCTTTCGCGAAAGCCAAAATCAAAACCAAAATTATAGTTTATGACCACAACTGTAATAAACCGGAATATCCTTTGACAATTTTAAGAAATGCAAAAGCAAATCCGTTTGTTGCAGGTTCAGCTTTTCACTTATACGAAGGCGATATCAGCGCTTTAACCACAGTTCATAATGAATTTCCAAACAAAGATTTATATTTTACAGAACAATATACAGGATCAGGAAGCAGTTTTGAAAATGATTTAAAATGGAGTGTAAAAAATGTGGTAATTGGTTCAATGCGTAACTGGAGTAAAAATGCTCTGTCATGGGGATTGGCAAATGATGAATATTACAAACCATTTACACCAGGCGGATGTTCAACTTGTAAAGGAGCTTTAATGATTGACCAAAATCAAAACGTTAAGCGTGAAGTAGGGTATTATATTATTGGACATGCTTCTAAATTTATACCGGAAGGTTCTGTGAGAATTGGAAGTAATATTGCAGGAAATTTATACAATGCAGCTTTCAAAACGCCATCGGGACAAATCGTTCTGATTGTAGAAAATGACGGAACTTCTGTAGAAACATTCAATATTAAATACAATCAAAAACAAACTTCAACTACTCTAAACGCAGGTGCAGTAGCAACCTACGTTTGGTAACCAAAATTAAATTCATGAAAAAAATAACCACATTTGCCTTGTTGATGGTCTCGCTTTTTGCGACAGCCCAGCAGCAGACAATAGATCAGAAAGTAAATGATCTGTTGAAAAAAATGACAATTGAAGAAAAAATTGGTCAGCTTAATCAATACACCGGAGATAATCAGGCAACAGGACCAATTACAATAAACCCTAATAAACAAGCCGAAATTAAAGCAGGTTTAGTGGGTTCGATGTTAAACATCATCGGAACAAAATATACCAGACAATATCAGGAGCTGGCGATGCAGTCGCGTCTTAAAATTCCGTTGTTGTTTGGTCAGGACGTTATTCACGGTTACAAAACAACATTCCCATTACCGTTAGCCGAAGCGGCAAGCTGGGATTTGCAAGCTATAGAGTTAGCAGCAAGAGTTGCAGCAGAAGAAGCTTCTGCAAACGGAATTCACTGGACATTTGCACCAATGGTAGACATTAGCCGTGATCCGCGTTGGGGACGTGTAATGGAAGGTGCCGGAGAAGATACTTACTTAGGTTCTAAAATTGCTTATGCAAGAGTAAAAGGTTTTCAGGGAAATAAATTAGGAGATTTAAACTCGGTTATGGCCTGCGTAAAACACTTCGCAGCTTATGGAGCCGGAGTTGGAGGTAGAGATTACAACTCAGTTGATATGAGCGAAAGAATGCTTCTTGAAACGTATTTACCGCCTTTTAAAGCCGCTTTAGACGCCGGAGCAGCAACATTTATGAATTCTTTTAATGATTTAAACGGAATTCCTGCAACTGGAAATGCACATTTACAAAGAGATATCTTAAAAGGAAAATGGAATTTTCAGGGATTTGTAGTTTCTGACTGGGGATCTATTGGAGAAATGGTAGCTCACGGGTATTCAAAAGATCTTAAAGAAGCTGCTTACTCTGCCATTACTGCCGGAAGTGACATGGATATGGAAAGTAACGCATACCGTTACAACTTAGCACAATTAATAAAAGAAGGCAGAGTTTCTATTGATTTAGTTGATGATGCAGTAAAACGTATTCTTCGCAAGAAATTCGAATTAGGTTTATTTGACGATCCATACCGATATTCTGATGATAAAAGAGCAGAGAAAGTTTTAGCAAATCCGGCAAACAGAAAAGCCGCTCGTGAAGTAGCACAAAAAAGTATCGTTTTATTGAAAAACGAAAATCAAACATTACCACTCTCTAAAGATGTAAAAACAATCGCATTTATTGGTCCAATGGTAAAAGAATACAAAGCCAATATGGGATTCTGGTCTGTTGAACTTCCAGATGTAAATTACGATAAATGGGTAGTTTCGCAATGGGATGGTTTACAAAACAAAGTAGGTAAAAACACAAAATTACTTTACGCAAAAGGTTGTGACATTACCGGAGATAATAAAGATGGTTTTGCCGAAGCTGTTGAAACTGCAAAACAAGCAGATGTTGTAATTTTAAGTATTGGTGAAAGACACGATATGAGCGGTGAAGCAAAAAGCCGAAGCGATATTCATTTACCAGGCGTTCAGGAAGATTTAGTAAAAGCAATTCAGGCAACAGGAAAACCGGTTGTTGTTTTAATTAATGCAGGAAGACCATTAGTTTTCAATTGGACAGCAGATAATGTTCCGGCGATTGTATATACTTGGTGGTTAGGTACAGAAGCAGGAAATGCGATCGCTGATGTTTTATTTGGAGATTACAATCCGTCAGGAAAATTACCAATTACTTTCCCAAGAGAAGTAGGGCAGATTCCTATTTACTACAATCATTTTAGCACAGGAAGACCAGCTAAAAACGAAGATTCAAAAAACTATGTTTCTGCTTATATCGATTTAAAAAACTCTCCTAAATTTCCTTTCGGATATGGTTTGAGTTATACTAAGTTCGATTACTCAGGATTGAAATTATCTTCAACAAAAATCACAAGCAACGAAACAATTAAAGTTTCATTTCAATTAGCAAACGTTGGAAAAGCTGCCGGAGATGAAGTGGTTCAGTTGTATATCAAAGATAAATTTGGATCAGTTGTACGTCCGGTTTTAGAATTAAGAGATTTCCAAAAAGTGAAATTAAATGCGGGAGAAACAAAAACAATTGAATTTACAATTGATAAAGAAAAACTTTCTTTCTACAATAATAAGTTAGAATGGACAGCTGAGCCGGGAGATTTTGAAGTAATGATTGGAGCTTCGTCAGCAGATATTAAACTAAAATCAGATTTTGAATTAGTACAATAATATAGAATGTCAATTACAATTGGCGTTATGGATTTTATGAAGGTTTCGAATTATTTCAAAACCGTATTTATAAAATCCATAGCGCCAATTCCTTTATATGAGGCATATAAAGCTTTGTCAAAAGCTTCACGTCTTGCTTTTTTATCTTTTGCTTCTGTTTCAACAATCATTTGGTTGAAAATTCTTTCCTGCTCCTCACTATATTTTAATGAAGCTTCTAAAAGATAAGTCTTAGAAACAAATCCGAAAGAAGTCCAGATTTTGGTTCTGATTTTTTTGTTAATATTTTTTAGTGGATTGCTCATAATCTCATTCATTACATTCTAACATTCATTTTTAAAAGAAAGCGCAAAATTATAAATATGTAATCTTTTTCTTTCTTAAAATATTGATTTTAACAATTTGATATTCAAATGTGTTATTATGACGCAATGTACTTATTTTTTCGATTCATTTTGTAATTTTAACTAAAATTGTGATTTGTACACTTTATAGCATTTCTGTTAATTTGAAAGATTTAAAAGAACAGTTTCATGAAAATGTATATCAATTTTTAAAATTTGGAGTAAATTGCATACTTAATAAAAATTATAATGCTGAAATCTATTATAGAAAATAATGAAAATTACCAACCGGGACTTTCTATAGACTGCGTAATTTTTGGTTTTCATGATAATCAATTAAAGGTACTTTTGATAAAAGTTCCGCACGGGGAGATATGGTCTCTACCCGGTGGATTTATACCTATTGATCAGGATATTGATACGGCAGCGGTTACTGTTTTAAACGAAAGAACCGGAGTTGAAGGTGTTTTTTTAAGACAGTTTTCTACTTTCGGAAAAATTAAACGAAACGATAATCACTTCGGAAGTGAAGTTTTGAAATATTTGGGCATAGATCCTGAAAAAGGAAAATGGCTGACAAGACGTTTCGTAACAATTGGATATTATGCACTGGTTGATTTTTCTAAGATTCTGCCAAATCCGCTTAATAGAAATGAAATTGTAGAATGGATTGATCATAAAGAAGTTCCTGAATTAATACTGGATCACAGAGAAATTTTAGACAAAGCGTTAGATACTTTGAGAGTCGAATTGAATTTAATGCCAATAGGATATAATTTGCTGCCGGAAAAATTTACCATTCCCGAGCTTCAAAAATTATACGAAACCATTTTGGACAAAAAACTGGATCGCAGAAATTTTTTGCGTAAAATCACAAACATTGGAATTCTTACTAAGTTAGACGAAAAGAAAAGCAACGTGGCACACAAAGCTCCAAACTTATATTCTTTTGATAAAGAAAAATATGATGAAGTCCTTAAAAATGGATTATATCAAGGTTGGTAAAATTTAATTTTAAATTTGCGATTATGGTTAGTTTTGAAAATTTTAGAAAGTTATCTTTGTCGTTTCCAAATGCAGCAGAAGAGCCACATTTTGAGAAAACCTCTTTTCGTGTGAACAAAAAAATATTTGCCACTTTTGACGAAAAAAACAATCACGCCGTTTTAAAATTAACTGAAATAGATCAATCTGTTTTTTGTGCATCAAGCGAGAAGATTTTTTATCCAATCCCTAATAAATGGGGAAAACAAGGCTGGACAATTGTAGAATTAGAAAGAGTAAGACCAGAAATGTTTGAAGATGCCTTAAAGCTTTCTTATCAAAATGTTGCACCAAAAAAATGATAAATTACAAATCCGACAGGTTTTTAAAACCTGTCGGATTTACTTTTCGATTACTCTACAATAGTTCTAAAAGTCAAATTTACTCTTGGTTTTTGAGTAGTTTTTGTTGGTGGAAGTCGATGCAGCCAGTAAGTTTGTGTTTCGTCTTTCATTACCAACAAACTGCCATGCTCTAAAATTAAATCTACTTTTTCCTTGGACTCTTTATGTTTAAAAGCAAATTTACGTTCGGCTCCAAAACTTACTGAACCTATAGCGCCATTCTTTTTTAAATCTTTTTCGGCATCGCTGTGCCAGGCCATTCCTTCTTCGCCGGAATGATATAAATTGAGCAGGCATGAATTGAAAGTTTCTCCAGTTTTCTCTTCAATAATTTTCTTTAATTCTAAAAGTTCTTTAGTCCACGGAAGCGCTTTTTTCGTTGTATTAGAATACGTATATTCAAATTCCTGATCGCCGTACCAAGCTACTTTTCGTTTGGTTAAAATCAATTTTCCAAAAATAACCGCTTCGTCATTTTTCCATTCAATTGTATTTAACAAAGTATCACGGTAAGAATCAGCTTCTGTTTTCGAAAACAATTTTCCGTAATAATTTACAGTTCCGTCTTTCGGAAGCAGATTGGTGTTTTCGTCAATTTGAGGATTAAATAAGTCCATTTTTCCATTTTAAATATTCGGTTTTCATACAATGCCCGCAAGGTCTAAAACTATTTTCTACAGCTTCATTTTCAGAAGAAAAGAAAACCCGGTTTTCACGTTTCATTCTTTTTCCCGAAGAACATTTTAAAGTCCCGTAGATTTTCAATTTTTGGTTTCCGCCGAAACAAATCTCCGCATTTTTAATTTTATTTCGAAGATCAGAATCTGAAATTTCAAGATGTTGTATCATTTTTTGTAGATATTTTTCATTGTAGAGACGCACCGCAGTGCGTCTACGCAAAGATTGGACATTTATCTGCCACAGATTAATGGATTATAATGATTAAAATCTGTTTAGATCTGCAAAATCTGCGAGAGTATAAACAACTATGCGTAGACGCACTGCGGTGCGTCTCTACAAATATGCGTTGTTTTAAACCTTTGAACCTTCCTTTGTACCTTAATTTAATGCATCATGAAAAATAATTCCCAGCGTATATCTTTCACCCGAATGAATTTCACTTACACCATGTTTCATATTCACGCGATAATAACCTTTTGTGCCTTTTACAGGTCTGAAATTCGTCGTAAAAACTAAAATATCTCCCTTATTTGGTTTTAAAACAATAGCTTTTGACTGTGTTCTTGGAGTTTGCTGTGTCAAAACAAATTCGCCGCCCGTAAAATCCTTATCCGGTTCATTCAGAAAAAGTACAATTTGAATGGGAAAATAAACATCACCATATAAATCCTGATGTAAAGTGTTGAAACCGCTTTCGCCATATTTTAAAATTAAAACAGTGGCTTTAAGCTGATTGTTGTCATGGCATTGTTTTAATAAATCTTCATGTTTTTCCGGAAAAACGGTATTAATATTAAGAACTTTCATCCAGGCATTTCCAATTGGTGCCAGTTTAGGATAAATCGAAGAACGAATGTTTTGAATTAAATCGGGCAGAGGATAGTTAAAATATTTATATTCGCCTAAACCAAATCGGTAACGTTCCATAACAACCGTTTTTCGGTATAAATTCGGATTATCATATTCGAATTTTAAATCTTCACATTGTTCGTTATTAAGTATTTTTGGAATTATTGCGAATCCATTTTCATGCATAGATTCGGTGATGCTTTCCCAGTTTTGAGAAGCAATTTTAGATTGTATATTTTGCATAAATATTTAAGTAAAGATTGAACTTTAGACAAAGTATCGTAGAGACGCACTGTAGTGCGTCTACGCAAAGATTGTCGGCAACAATGATTACGGAACGTTAGACGCACTGCAGTGCGTCTCTACGGATATACGTTGTACATAAATTATAATTGTGGGTTTACCTGCGCGCCTTCCCAGCCAATAATTGCTGTTTTTCGGGTATTTCCCCACATATAACCACCAAATATTCCAGAAGATTGAATAACACGATGGCACGGAATAAGGAATGCTACAGGATTGCTTCCAATTGCAGTTCCAACGGCTCTGGATGCATTTGGTTTTTCGATTTGTTGTGCAATCGTTCCGTATGTAGAAAGTTGTCCCATTGGGATTTTTAAAAGTGTTTCCCAAACTTTCAACTGAAAATCAGTTCCTTTTAAATGCAGTTTAATTTCAGATAATTTGCTCCAGTCATTCTGAAAAATAAACAATGCATTTTGTTGTGCTAAATCCAGTTTTCGGGAAAAAGCGGCATTTGGGAATTTATTTTTTAAATCCTGAAACCCGATAGCTTCATCTTCGGCGAAAGCCATAAAACAAACGCCTTTTTGGGTTGAAGCGACAATAATATTTCCAAACGGACTTTCGGCAAAACTATAATTTATAGAAAGGTTTTTTCCGCCGTTTTTATATTCTGCAGGTGTCATTCCTTCAATGTTTACAAATAAATCATGTAATCTGCTGGTTCCGGAAAGTCCGGTTTCGTATGCCGTTTCAGAAATAGTAGCCTGATTTTCTTTTAATAATTTCTTGGCATGTTCTAAACTGGTATACTGCAAAAATTTCTTCGGACTTGTTCCTGCCCAATCACTAAAAAGTCTCTGAAAGTGAAATGGACTCAAATGTACTCTTTCGGCAACTTCATCAAGATTTGGCTGATCTTTAAAGTTTGCCTTAATATAATCTATTGCGTCTGCAATACGATTGTAATTGATGTTTTCCTGTGTGTTCATTTTCATTCAATTTTATAAGGCAAAGATCGATTGGTTTTGGCTGGTATAAAATCCGAAACTTGCTTTGTTTTTTTAACCACAAAGAGAGCTGGGATTTATGCAAAGATTAAAACTTAAATAAAAGCTTTATTTCTCTACTTGTAAAAAGGATTATTTCAGATTATCTTTTCTTGCAGAAACGCTTATCAATTTATAGCCATTTTCAGTCCTTAAAAATTCAAGATGATCTTGTCCGTTTTCGATTTTGTTTTTTGGATTAATTACTACATCCATGGTTGGATAAATCCAATCTTTAGATTCGTTGCAATTATTAAAATACATTTCATAATCATCTGTTTCAAAAATAAACTGATTTAATCCGTCAGAAGAAACAAAATAATCTGTTTTTGGATTTTTGAGTTCCTGAAGTTTTAATTTTAGATAAGTGTAATTTTGATTGATAAATTTAGTTTTAGATGCATTTATCCAGCCGTCTGGTTCTTTCCAGTAAGTAATTTTATCAAAAGAATGTTTTTCTAAATTGTTCTTGGACAAATCTTTTAGCAAAGTGTTTTTTAGCCAATATTTGAATTCTTTATCAAAATTTATAAATGAATAATATTGCCCATCAATTCCAAGAAAACTATCTCTTATGGGATCTTTGCTTGGTTCTTTTGATTTTTCTAATGAATAGAAATTTAGATCATCATTGTAAGGGAAATTTTCAATTAAGATCTTGTTATTAATATCAACTAAGAATTCTTTTCCACCTTTCCAGAAAAAATGTTCGTCACTAATTTCTTTTTTAGCATCTTTTAATCCAATAAACATTCCGTTTTTGGCTTTGGTTAAATTGCTGTATTCTGCAGGAATTACAATTTTTCCTTCAGCATTAAACATTCCCATTTTATCTGTTTTGCGATCTGTAAATCTTATAAAACCTTCGTTTTCACAATCTGGACCATTATCAAAAACGTATAAGCTGTCTTGTCCAACTATTTTTCCGGATTTGGTTAAATAATAACTTTCCCATTTCCCATTTTTTTCTTCTGTAACAGCGATAATATTTTCGAATTTCCGTGCCGTTGTAAAACCTGAAAATTTTGGTTCTATTTTGATATTCCCATTTTTATCCTTGAAACCAATTTTTGTAGTGTCTTTGTTCCAAAAAGCAATCCAAATATCATTGCTTTGCGCAACCGCTGAGAAATTCAGAAATAGAAATATACAGATATATAGAAGACGTTTCATCAAAGAAAATTTTACTTTAAATATAAACACAACGTTTTTGAAAAGCAAATAGTCTAAATTTAATAAAAAACAAAACCCGACAGGTTTTTAAAACCTGTCGGGTTTGAATATGTAAAACTACTTATTTTGATTTAGGCTTTTTAAAAGAGCTTGATTTATTTCTTCTTGCTTTTTCTTTCTTTCTGCTTCTTCTTTTTCCTTTTTTTCTAGATCTGCTTGTTTTGTCAGAGAGATTTCCTTTTCTTTTTTTAGATCATCAAGTTTTTTAGAGCTTGTTTCCAACTCACTTTTTGCTTTACTAAGTTTTTCTTCGGTTTTGCTTATTTGTTCTTTAGTTTTCTCTATATTTTTTTTGATGCTATTTTCTTGGTTGTTGTCTGAGTTTTCAAGTGTAGCTAATTTCTCTTTTTGTATTTTTAAATCGGTTTCTATCTTTGCTGTTTTTTCATCAAGTTTCTTTTTGTTATTTTCTTCACTGATGATTTTTTTATCTGCTACAGCATTTTTATTCATTAATTGATTCATTCGCACACGTGTCGCCCAATCTCGATCAGACTTAGCAATATCGTTTGATAGTTTTTGATTATATGCTGTCCTTTGCCTGTCAAAATATCTACTTTGTTCTAGCTGATGGTTGTTAGTATATTGAGAAAAAGCTAAAATGGGCAGCAATATTAATACTGTTAAAAGACAATAGGATTTCATAAGTTTTGGTGTAAGATTAGTTTTGGATATTCAAATATAAACCGATTATTTAAAAATATCTTATTAATTTTATTTCTTTTAATGACAATAAAAAACAAAACCCGACAAATTTTAAAAATCTGTCGGGTTTGAATATGTAATCGAAGAAATCTAAAATCAGAAATCTTTAATCTAAAATTTAATTAGTATCTGTAGTACTCAGGTTTAAATGGACCTTGGACTTCAACACCAATATAAGCGGCCTGATCTTCTCTTAAAACTTCAAGTTCAACACCTAATTTAGCTAAGTGTAAAGCAGCAACTTTTTCATCTAAATGTTTAGGTAGCATGTAAACTTCATTTTTGTAAGCTGCACTGTTGTTCCATAATTCGATTTGAGCTAAAGTCTGGTTTGTAAATGAGTTACTCATTACAAAACTTGGGTGACCTGTAGCACAACCAAGGTTTACTAAACGACCTTCAGCCAAGATGATGATATCTTTTCCAGCGATAGTATATTTGTCAACCTGAGGTTTGATTTCGATTTTAGAAGCACCGTGGTTTTTGTTTAACCAAGCCATGTCGATTTCGTTATCGAAGTGACCGATGTTACAAACAACAGTTTTGTCTTTCATTTTTTCGAAGTGACTTCCCACAACGATATCTTTATTTCCTGTAGTAGTAATGATGATGTCAGCATTAGCAATTACAGTATCTAATTTTTTAACTTCGTAACCGTCCATTGCAGCTTGTAAAGCACAAATTGGATCAATTTCAGTAACTGTTACAATAGAACCAGCTCCTCTGAAAGAAGCAGCAGTACCTTTTCCTACGTCACCATATCCGCAAACAATTACTCTTTTTCCGGCTAACATTAAGTCAGTTGCACGACGAATAGCATCTACAGCAGATTCTTTACAACCATATTTGTTATCAAATTTAGATTTAGTAACAGAATCGTTAATGTTGATAGCAGGCATTGGTAAAGTTCCAGCTTTTACTCTTTCGTAAAGTCTGTGAACACCAGTTGTAGTTTCTTCAGAAAGACCTTTAATTCCAGGAACTAATTCTGGGTAACGATCAATAACCATGTTAGTTAAATCTCCACCATCATCAAGAATCATGTTTAATGGTTTTCTGTCTTCACCAAAGAATAAAGTCTGCTCAATACACCAGTCAAATTCTTCTTCATTTAAACCTTTCCAGGCATAAACAGAAATTCCGGCAGCGGCAATAGCAGCAGCAGCCTGATCCTGAGTAGAGAAAATGTTACAAGAAGACCAAGTAACTTCAGCACCAAGAGCAATTAAAGTCTCGATTAAAACAGCAGTTTGAATCGTCATGTGTAAACATCCAGCAATACGAGCACCTTTAAGAGGTTGTTCGTCTTTATATTCAGCACGAAGCGCCATTAAACCTGGCATTTCAGCTTCAGCTAGTTCAATTTCTTTTCTTCCCCAAGCCGCTAGAGAAATGTCTTTTACTTTGAAAGCCACATAAGGCGTAGTCGTTGTACTCATTTATAGTATATTTGTATTGTAAAATTTTTGCAAATTTAAGGAATAGCTTTTGAATTTTACTAATTTCTGTAAGATTTGTGAAATCTTTAATTTCTTAATCTTTAGAATGTTAGTTTGTAAAACTTTTTTAAACCATGTAAGTCATATAAGTTTATTTAAAAAAGATTCTTAACTATTACCTTTGCGGCTAATTGCTTATATTTACTAGTACATTATTTGAACCAACAGTTATATTTTCCTATATCACTTATGTGTTTTAAAAATTCACAATTAACCATTCATCATTTACAATTAAAAAGTAATGCCTCTATTTCAGACCATACAATTCAATGAAACTACTAAAATTTTAATTTGGGAGATAACAGAATCTCTCGAAGAATTATTGAGTAAAGTTGTGTTGAAAGAAAAAACACAAAAAAGACTGGACGGAATGAAATCTCAAATGCATCAGCGTGCTTTTTTAAGTGTTCGAATGCTGATTCAGGAAATGGGTTTTACAGATAAAGATCTGCATTATGATGAATTTGGAAAACCTTATTTTGATTGTCACAATTATATTTCAATTACGCATTCGTATCATTTTGCGGCAATAATAATAAGTCACGAAACGGTAGGAATTGATATGGAATTACAGCGCGAAAAAATTCAAAAAATAGCCGATAAATTCACAGATCACGAATGCGGTTACTTAGAACCAAAATTCACAGAAGAATACATTAAAAAACTTACCGTTATTTGGGGAGCAAAAGAAGCGATCTTTAAAATAAGAAACGAAAAAGGAATCAGTTTTAAAGATCATATTTGGGTTGAAGATTTTTCTTTAGATGAACCTTATACACAAGCAAGCCTTCATTTTAATGATCTTACAAAAGAATTTGATGTTCATTATGAAGAAATCAAATCAGATAATTTTGAGGGAACTTTTACTTTAGTTTATGCTTTTGAGAAATAGTTTTTAGTTAAAAGTCTCAGTGACAGTTTTCAGTTTTATACCTCACTTTCCTTTTGTCTGTGCTGAAACATACTCATATATAAAAACGTACTCATTTTTCGGGCTCGTCTTTTTAAAGTTTCTACATTTTCGCCTTCAAAATATTCATCTAACGTCTGAGCCCAATGATTCAGCCAGATTCCAAACTCATTCGCTGTTATGTTTTCACCAAAATGAGCATCAACTTCATTGTGTACAGCATGTGGATTTCCTTTGTATTTGCGAACTGCAAATAAATTGGTTTCCCAGAAATCAGTCAGTTTTTCCAAATGAGCATCCCAATCGGTAATCATTTCATTAAAATAAAAGCCGATTTCTTTATCGGCTCTTATTTTAGCATAGAACTGATTTACTAAAAAAGTAATATCATCTCTATTTTCTATTTGTTTTTTCACAGAAAAAGGGTGTTTAAAAGAATAAATACTACACTTAAAACTGAGCTTAAAATTAAAAGATTAAAAACTACTTTATGTTTCATTTGTGCCAAAATTGAAGTGTTTACAAAGATACAAGCCAAAACAATAATTGCCAGCTGAATCATTTGCGTAATAGAAGTTCCGTTTGATAAAACGTACATTGCTGCAGCGCCGCCTAAACAGCTTTGTCCAATTACAGCCATTGCAGCTGAGCCCATATAATTTCTATTGAAAATGTCGAATGTTGTTTGATATAGTGTCATGATATTCAGATTTTTATATGACAAAGGTACATCCACATTTCAACTGCATTTTATGATTAAAATCATAAAACAAGAACTTTTTTATCTATATACTTTTCGATTAATTATCTTCAATTCGCCTTTTTTTTCCAAAGCTTTTATGGCTCTAATAACCGTTTCGACCCGTAAACCCGTTAAATCGCCAATTTGTTGTCTCGTAAAATTAATTAAGAATCCGTTTTGGTCTTTTTTAAAATTAAAATAAGCAATTCCGTGGTCGATTAATTTTAAAACACGATGTTCAGGTTCATGCGTAGAAATCTCTGCCGCCATTACCGATTTATAATACAAACGCTGTGCAAGATTTTCTATTATTTTGATGCTTATTGAGGCATTTTCTTCGAGCAATTTCATGAAATTCAGTTTTGGAAGAAGAAGAACTTCGCTGTCTTCAACCGCAATTGAATTGGCCGGATATTTTTGGTTTAAGAATAATGGCGGTTCACCAAAAGACTGTCCTTTATAAAATATTCCCTGAATAAATTCGCGTCCGTCATCATTGTAATTACTCATTTTAATTTCGCCCGAAATTATCTGATAATAATGCGTAGGCAGATTTCCTTCTTCAAAAATAATTTCACCTTTTTCAAAAGACTTTTTTAAGGCACCATATTTTTCTAATAATTCAGAGGCAATCATAATTTGTTCGTTTGATTATTAACAAAGACTTTACAAATATAATTTATTCAAAATAGTTCTTCTACGTTAAAAACTTTTTACTTTTACAGCCGTTATGGAGCAAAAAATACTCACGATTCACCAACAAATTTTAGATGCTAAAAAAAAGGGTCAAAAACTATTGGCTATTCTTTTAGATCCCGATAAAATTCTTTTAGAAAATTTAGGACGATTAATTGAAAAAATCAATCAGTCGCCTGCTACGCATATTTTTGTTGGAGGAAGTATTGTTCAGAATAATATTTTAGAAGAATTGATTACGGAATTAAAACAAAAAACCAATTTACCGGTCATTTTGTTTCCAGGAGATCCTTCTCAAATTTCATCAAAAGCCGACGGTATTTTATTTTTGTCGCTATTATCAGGTCGAAATCCGGATTATTTAATTGAATATCAGGTACAGGCAGCGCCAATTTTAAAGAAAACAAATCTCGAAGTAATTTCAACAGGATATATTTTAATTGAAAGCGGCAATGAAACTGCAGTTGCCCGAGTTAGTAAAACGGAACCGCTTAATCGTGAAAATTTCGATTTGGCCCTTGCAACCGCTCAAGCTGGCGAAATGCTCGGAAACAAATTAATTTATCTGGAAGCCGGAAGCGGGGCAAAAAAGCCAGTTCCGCTGGAAATGATATCGTTAATTGCTCAAAACATAGAAATTCCTGTAATTGTTGGGGGAGGAATTGTAGATTTGCACGGAATTAAAAGTGCTTACAATGCCGGTGCAGATTTAGTAGTTATTGGAACTGCTTTTGAAAATGACAGCCATTTTTTTGATTCATAAAATTTTTAAAAGCCCGTAAATACCACAAATATGATTGACTTTTTTCTTAATAGTTATAAAAATACTCCCTTATGGCATATTGCTTTGGAGTTTCTGGTATTTGTTTTTGGTATTTTAAGTGTTTGGCTGGCTAAAAAAGAAAATATTTGGGTGTATCCAACTGGTTTAATTGCAACAGTAATTTCTGTATATCTTTTATACATTGCAGGTTATATTGGCGATATGATTATCAATGGATATTTCTCAATTATGAGTATTTATGGCTGGTATGTATGGGCAAAAGGAGGAACGGTAGAAGATAATCTGCCAATTACCCGCACAACTTTTAATGAAAAAATAATTGGAGTTTTATTGTTTTTCGTAACCATTTTCGTAGTTTTCGGGATTTATAAATATTTCGATTACAAAATACACAATGACAATTATGTCGATATGATATCGTCTGGGATCTTTTTTGCAGGAATGTGGTACATGGCAAGGAAAAAAATCGAAAACTGGACACTTTGGATTATCGGTGATATTATTGTAGTGCCGCTTTATGCTTATAGAGGCTTAGGGATGCTGTCACTTCAATATTTAATTTTTACAATTTTAGCTATTTCAGCTTATTTAGAATGGAGAAAAATCTTAGACAGCAAAAAACAACCATCATAAAAATTGCTTTATTTGGCCCTGAAAGTACAGGTAAAACAACTTTAGCAAAACAGCTTGCAGAATATTATGAAACCGAATGGGTTCCGGAATTTGCACGCGACTATCTACAGCAAAAATGGGAGGAAAATCAGCATATTTGTACTGCCGATGATATGATGCCTATTGCTTACGGGCAAACTGCATTAGAAAATGAGAAACTCGCCCAAGCCAATAAATATTTATTTTGCGATACCAATTTAATGGTAACCAAAGTTTTCTCTGAAGTATATTACGGTTTTTGCGATCCGCTTTTAAACGAAGCGGCATTAGAACATAATTATGATTTGTTTTTTCTAACGGATATTGATGTTCCCTGGGAAAAAGATGATATTAGAGATACTCCAGAAGGAAGAGAAACCGTATTTTCTGTCTTCAAACAAACTTTAATAGATACTAAAAAGCCTTTCATAACACTTTCAGGAGATAAAGAAAGCCGTTTGGCAAAAGCTACAATGATTGTTGATGCTTTGGCAGTTTTAAAAGAAAAAGGATTATCGTCTGAGGATTTTGTAGAAATCTATAATCATGGTATTCCGTTTGAAAATATTGTAAAACAATTAGAAATATTTAAAAACGGAATTGCAAAAAGTAATTTAATAAGTCCGGCAACAATCAACAACGGAATTTTAAGTTTATCTGAGGCTGATTTTCAAGAAAAAGCATCATTTTTTGATAATCAGAAAGAAGAATTAAAAATCAAAAAATTTGTTCCTGCTTCTGGTGCGGCAACCAGAATGTTCAAGTTTCTGACTGCTTTTTTAAATGATTTTGACATAGAAAAAGAAACTATAAATGCTTATATCAACAGAAAAAATGATAAAGAACTTGCCATTTTTATTATCGGCATGGATAAGTTTCCTTTTTTTGAAACAGTTTATGAAAAGCTAAAAGAAATATATCCTGATTTTGATGCTCTCGAAAGAGATTACAAGAACTATTATTTTATAAAATTATTATTATCTCAGGATTATTATAATTCAGCAAACAAACCAAAAGCGGTTTTACCTTTCCATTTATATAAAACACATATTGCAAATCCTATTGAGGAACATTTGAATGAATGTGTGCATTATGCGACATCAAAAAAAGTTTCAAATCTGCATTTTACCGTTTCAGAAATTCATCAGGAATTATTTGAAAAGGCAATTGATGAGGTAAAAGAAAAAATTGAAGAAGAATCCGGAACTAAAATTAATATAGGATATTCTTATCAAAATAAAAGTACAGATTCAATCAATGTAGATACAAAAAACAATATTGTTAGAAGTACAAATGGCAATTTGGTTTTTAGACCAGGCGGACACGGTGCTTTAATTGAAAATTTAAACAATCTGGAATCAGATATTATTTTTATAAAAAATATAGACAATGTAATTCAAAATCACATTGATAAAATCACGTTATACAAGAAAGCTTTAGGCGGAATTTTAATCGAAGTACAGCAAAAAGTATTTCATTATTTAAATGCTATTGAAAAGCAGCAGATAAAAGAAAATAATCTTGCAGAAATTGTGGAGTTTTTAATGCAAAAACTGAACGTTAAACTCACTAAAGACTTTAATAAATTTACTTTTGAAAATAAAATTGTAAAAATTAAAGAGCTTCTGGATCGACCAATTCGAGTTTGTGGAATGGTGAAAAATGAAGGAGAACCAGGCGGAGGACCGTTTTGGGTAATGAATGAAAAAGGTGAAATTTCTCTGCAGATTGTAGAAACCTCACAGGTTGATTTAACAAATAAAAATCAAGTTCAGATATTAGAAGAAGCGACCCATTTTAATCCGGTTGATTTAGTTTGCGGAATTAAAAATTACAAGGGAGAAAAGTTTGATTTAAAACAATTTGTAGATCAAAAATCAGGTTTTATTGTAGAAAAAAGTGTTGAAGGCAGACCAGTAAAAAGCTATGAACTTCCGGGATTATGGAACGGATCAATGTCTAACTGGTTAACTGTTTTTGTTGCCGTTCCGTTGATTACTTTCAATCCGGTAAAAACGGTAAATGATTTATTAAAACCGGCGCATCAGCCTCAATAATGGATGTAGAGAAAATCATATCAGAGTTAAGTTTTAAAGCGGTTAGAAGTAGCGGAGCTGGAGGACAAAATGTAAATAAAGTTTCGTCGAAAGTCGTTTTAACTTTTGATTTAAACGCATCGCAGGCTTTATCTGAAGAAGAAAAACTCTTATTGCAAAGTAATATTTCTGCTCGTTTAACTTCTGAAAATATTCTAATTTTAAATTGTGACGAAGACCGTAGTCAGCTTAAAAACAAAGAAATTGTTACTAAAAGATTTTTAGAAATCATTAAAAAAGGATTATACGTTTCGAAAGTCAGAAAAGCAACAAAAGTTCCAAAATCTGTAATTAAAAAAAGAATTAAAGACAAAAAGAATATTTCTGATTTAAAACAATCGAGGAGAAAACCAAATATAGATTAAATTTCAATTTTTAAATTCCAAATTCCAAAAACAGATCTTCTCTGAATTGATTTTGGAATTTGGAATTTCTTTTTTGGAGTTTTAAATTTTTTAACATTACCTTTGCACTGTCTCAAAGGGGTGCTCTAAATAACGAGCTGAGATCATACCCAAAGAACCTGAGCGAGTAATGTTGCTAAGGGAAAAAACGACAATTTCGAGCGTGCACACTTTACTTTGTCGTGAAACACATTTATTAATTTAACAAAAGAATAATTCCCCCTTTTATTCGTAATTTTTTACGAATGAAAACACTTTTTAAAGTTACAAAGTTACAAAGTTACAAAGTTGCAAAGCTGAGTAACAAATCCAATTTCTTTCTTCTTTCTTCTTTCTTCTTCACACTAGTCTCTATTGCGCAAGAACAGGATTCAACTAAAGTAAATCAACTTGATGATGTTTTAGTTTCTGCGGTTCGTGTTACATCTAAAACTCCGGTTACTTTTAGTAATATGGATAAAAAAGAAATTAAATACAGAAATCTCGGTCAGGATATTCCGGTTTTAATGAACTATCTGCCATCAGTAGTAACAACTTCTGATGCTGGAGGCGGAATTGGTTATACCGGAATCAGAGTCCGCGGAAGCGATGCTACAAGGGTAAACGTTACCATAAACGGAATTCCATATAATGACGCTGAAAGTCAGGGAACTTTTTGGGTAAATATGCCTGATTTTGCTTCATCAGTAGAAAGTCTGCAATTACAACGCGGAGTAGGAACTTCCACAAATGGTTCTGGTGCTTTTGGAGCAAGTTTAAATATGCTTACTGATAGTTATGCGTCTAAACCAACTGGAGAAGTTTCAGGTTCATTTGGAAGTTTTAATTCTCAAAAAGAAACAGTAAAATTTAGTACTGGTTTGCTAAATGATCATTTTGAATTGGCAGGACGTCTTTCAACAATTAAATCTGATGGTTATGTGGATCGTGCCAGCTCAGATTTGAAATCGTATTTTTTACAAGGAACTTATGTTGGAAAAACGACTTTAATCAAAGCTTTGGTTTTTGGCGGAACCGAAAAAACATACCAATCATGGAACGGAATTGATGCAGAAACTCTAAATTCAGACCGTACTTTTAATTCTGCCGGGATGTACACAGACGAAGCAGGAAATGTACGTTTTTACGATAATGAAACAGATAATTATCAGCAAGATCATTATCAGTTACACTGGAGTGAATCATGGTCTGATAAATGGAGTTCTAATTTAGCTTTTCATTATACAAAAGGAAAAGGATACTACGAAAATTATAAAGAAGATGCCGATATGGCCGATTATAATTTAAATCCGGTTGGAGCGATTACTACAACTGATTTAGTCCGTCAGAAATGGTTAGATAATGATTTCTACGGAACCACTTTTTCTTTAAAATATAAAGAAGAAAAACTAGATGTGATTTTCGGTGGAGGCTGGAATAAATACGAAGGCGATCATTACGGAAAAGTAATTTGGGCAAGATATGCATCACAATCTGAACTGGGAGATCATTATTACGATGATTTTTCAACCAAAACAGATGGGAATATTTTCGCAAAAGCAAATTATCAGTTAACCGAGAAATTGAGTTTCTACGGAGATTTACAATACAGAAGAGTCGAATATAAAGCAAACAGTCCGGAAACAGGTTTGGTAGACGATACGTTTAATTTCTTTAATCCAAAAGCGGGTTTAAACTTCGAAATCAATCAAAAAAACACACTTTATTTCTCGTACGCCCGTGCGAATCGTGAGCCAAACAGAACCGATTATGAAGGCGGAAATGTAAAACCTGAAAAATTAAATGATTTTGAATTAGGCTGGAGATTTAATTCAGAGAAATTTCAATTGAATTCTAACTTCTATTACATGGGCTATAAAGACCAGCTTATTTTAACGGGAAGATTAGATGATGTTGGTGCACCAATTCGTTCTAATACTGATAAAAGTTACCGTTTAGGGTTTGAAGTTGATGCGACGATTTCGCTTTCAGAAAAACTCATACTTCGACCAAACTTTACATTAAGCAGTAATAAAAATGTTGATCTGGCTGGTGAAGGACAAAACTACGGAACAACAAAAATTGCATATTCTCCGGAAGTTATTGCAGGAAATATAATCGTGTACAGCCCAATTAAGAGTTTACATATTTCATTATTACAGAAATATGTTGGCGAACAATACATGAACAATATCGAATTGCCAGAAGCAAAACTGGCTGATTATTTTGTAAACGATTTGAATGTTTCTTTTGAAATTAAACCAAAATCGATTTTCAAATCAATTATGATAACTGGTTTGGTAAATAATATTCTGGATAAAAAATATGTTTCAAACGGAGCTATGTGGGATATTTATCCATACTATTATCCGCAGGCAGGAATTAATTTCTTAGCCGGATTAACATTAAAATTCTAAAATAAAAAAGCCTGAAAATTTAAACTTTCAGGCTTTTTTATTTTAATTGTAAACGTGAATCACAGTTCCGGTTACTTGTACTCGATATTGTTTTAAAGGATATTCTTTATTTCCCAGTCCGGTAAATAAACTATAAGAAGTTTTATCGCAAGAACAAACCGCATTTATACCATCAACAGTCATTGCCACGCAAGAGCTTATTTCCTGATTTGGGCAGGCAGCATCATAAGCATTATAGGTGTTTCCTGCATTAAAAATAATAATTCCCTTAGCTCCGTAATTAGGAACAATAACGCCGTTACTTACAAATTTTAAATTAGAATAAGCCGGCAGATTCATATCTACAGACAAATTAACATTGTAATTAGGAATGTAAGGATTGTTATTACTGCGTTCACCGTCTCCACAAGAGAAAAAAACAGAAACTACGAGGATTAAGAGCCAGAATTTTTTCATTATTTTAATAAGAATTAGTTAAACAAAAATAATTTATTTAGATTTGATTTTTATATGATTAACATATAATTATGTACTATTAAAAATAATAGTATATTTGTAATACAAAATCCCGTCCCGATGGGATTTTTTCTATTTATGTAAACGATGAAGTTATGAGTAAAGTATCTTATTACACCGCTGAAGGGTTAAAAAAGTTAAAAGATGAATTGGAGCATTTAAAGAGTGTAATGCGTCCAAAGGCATCTCAAGATATAGCAGACGCAAGAGATAAAGGCGATTTGTCTGAAAATGCCGAATATGATGCTGCAAAAGAAGCGCAGGGTTTATTAGAAATGAGAATTGCTAAACTTGAAGAGGTTTATGCAAACGCAAGATTAATTGACGAATCGCAATTAGATGTTTCTAAAGTTTTGGTTCTTTCTAATGTAAAGATTAAAAACCAAAGCAACGGAATGGAAATGAAATATACACTTGTTGCAGAAAGTGAAGCCGATTTGAAAACTGGAAAAATTTCGGTAACATCTCCTATTGGTAAAGGATTACTAGGAAAATCTGTTGGTGAAGTTGCAGAAATTACAGTACCTAACGGAACTTTAAAATTTGAAATTCTTGAAATAACAAGAGAGTAAATTTTCTATAGTTTAATCGGTTAATTGTTTAACCGTTAAATCGATTAAACGATTAAACAAATAAACGAATAAATCATGAGTTCAATATTTACTAAAATAGTAAACGGAGAAATTCCGGCATATAAAATTGCTGAAGATGAGAATTTTTTAGCATTTTTAGATGTAAATCCAAACGCTAAGGGACACACGCTTTGTATTCCGAAACAAGAAATCGATAAGATTTTTGATATGGATGAAGAACTGTATCTGGGTTTGATGAAATTCTCAAAAAAGATTGCTGCAGCTCTTGAAAAAACAGTTCCTTGCAAAAGAATCGGAATTGCAGTTGTAGGTCTTGAAGTTCCTCATGCACATGTACATTTGATTCCTTTAAACCACATGGATGAAATGCGTTTTCAAAACAAAGTTTCATTGACAAAAGAAGAATTTGAATCTTTAGCAAAAGATATTCAGTCTAATCTTTAAGAGATAAAAAAAATAAAAACACCAATTCAAAACTTGAGTTGGTGTTTTTTTATGCAGAAATTTTAAGCAGGATCAACAATTTTATAGCTGATTTGAAAAGTAGTTCCTTTTCCAATTTCAGAATGAAGAACCTTAATATTTCCGTTGTGGTACTCTTCGACAATTCGTTTCGTTAAAGAAAGTCCCAATCCCCAGCCGCGTTTTTTGGTTGTAAAGCCGGGTTCAAAAATAGTTTTAAATTGTTTTTTAGAAATGCCGCTTCCGGAATCCTTCACATTTATTTTTACATGATGCGAATCCTGCTCAATCTGAAGTTCTAAGCTTCCTTTTCCTTTCATGGCGTCAATCGCATTTTTGACTAAATTTTCGATAGTCCAGCTGTGAAGCGTAGGATTAATTAAAGCAAAAACAAGCTGTTCTGGAATTTTATACGAAAAAGTAACCTGTTTAGAAAAACGAGATTGCAGATATTCGTAAGTATTCAGAGTTTCAGTAACAATGTTATGAGGTTCTAAAACAGGAACAGAACCAATTTTAGAGAAACGATCTGTAATAGTCTGCAATCGTTCTATATCTTTTTCAATTTCTAAAGTTATAGAGGGATCAATTTCTTCTGTTTTTAAAATTTCGACCCAGCCGATTAACGAAGATAAAGGAGTTCCGATTTGATGTGCTGTTTCCTTTGCCATTCCGGCCCACAATTTATTTTGGGTTGCCATTTTGGTGCTTTTGTAAAAATTATAAATCAAAGCACCACACAAAAATATAATCAGCAATAAAGCAACAGGATAGTATTTAAGCTTATTAAGCAAAGCCGAATTTCCGTAATACATTTGTTGAAATTTTCCCGGAGCATATTCAATTATAATCGGATCATTTTCACTTTTCAAATTGTTTAAAAAAGCAATTGATTCTTTTTTGTCATTAATAATATGATCCGGAACATTTACAGAATTTATAATTTTGTCATACATCACAAGCATTACCGGAACAGAAGTATTGTTGTTTATAATTTCAAGAGGTAAATCCAGATCAGTATTTTCATCTGAATTGACGATTTTCTTTTGTGCATTTGCCCAAAGATTCATTTTTAAACGCTGTTCATTTTTGAAAATTTGGAAAAAAGTATAAGTATTCCAAAGAATCAAAGTAATGATAGAAAAGGAAATAAGAATTATGACCCAGCGAGATGTATTTCTACTTTCAGAAAAACGCATAAATTAATTTTTGAGGTATAAATATAACGAAATAAACACATTTTATATTTTAAGCCGTTATAAAAGATTTTTTGTTTTAATCTTCTAAAACTATTTCCTGAATTCAGCGATTTCTATATTTTTGTATGACCGAAATGAGGTTCGGTTAAACAGAAAAATTATGATTAGCATCAATCCAAAAGAGATAGCAACAGCAAAACTGCAGGGTTATCTTCAAAGTGCAGTCGGCCCAAGACCGATAGCATTTGCAAGTACAATCAGCGAAAAAGGAATTCCAAATTTATCACCTTTCAGCTTCTTTAATGTTTTTAGTGCTAATCCGCCAATTTTGGTTTTTTCACCCTCAAGACGTGTTCGCGACAATACGGTAAAACATACTTTGATTAATGCCGAAGCCACAAAAGAAGTTGTAATTAATGTTGTTAATTATGATATCGTACAGCAGACTTCATTGGCAAGTACAGAATATGGCGAAGGAGTAAATGAATTTATAAAAGCCGGTTTAACCCAGGTTCCGTCAGATTTTGTAAAACCGTATCGGGTAAAGGAATCTCCTGTACAGTTTGAATGCAAAGTAACGCAGATTATTCCGTTAGGAACAGAAGGCGGAGCAGGAAATTTAATTTTGTGTGAAGTTGTAAAAATACACATTCACGAAGCTATTTTGGATGAAAATGGAGCGATCGATCAACACAAAATAGATTTAGTTTCGAGATTAGGGGCAAATTGGTATTCAAGATCAAAGGAAGGACTTTTTGAAGTGCCAAAACCACTGACAACTTTAGGCGTTGGAGTAGATGCAATTCCAAATTTTGCCAAAGAAAGCAATGTTTTTGATGGAAATGATTTAGGCAAATTAGGTAATATCGAAGCCTTGCCTACAACAGAAGAAGTTAGTATATTTGTGAAAGAAAATTTTTCTGTAAAAGGAGTTTTAAGCTCAGATGATCAGGAAAAAATCCACTTAGAGGCCAAAAAATATCTCAATAAAGATGATGTCGAATCGGCCTGGAAAGTGCTTTTAGCTAAAAAATAAGAATAGAAACAAATAATTAATTATAGACGAAGATGGAAGTTATAGGAAAAGTAAAAGTCGTTAATCCTGAGCAGCAAGTTAGTGCTTCATTCAAAAAAAGAGAATTAGTAGTAACTACAGATGAGCAGTATCCGCAGCACATTTTAATCGAATTTACACAAGATAAATGCGATTTATTGAGCAGCTATAAACAAGGAGAGGCAGTAAAAGTTTCTATCAATTTAAGAGGAAGAGAATGGGTTAATCCGCAAGGAGAAACAAGATATTTTAATAGTATTCAAGGTTGGAGAATCGAAAGATTAGCTCCGGAAGGACCTGCTCAGACGCCTTCAGTGCCGGCAGCAGAAGCTTTTGCTCCAGCTACAAATTTAAACGAAGACGAACCAGACGATTTACCGTTCTAAGAGTTTAAAATTCAAATTATAAATTCCAAATTCCAATTCATTTATTTGATTTGGGATTTGGAATTTTTTGTCTTAAGCTCAGGCATAAAGTTTGTCCTTGCAGCAAAACATATTTTTGTCAAAGTTTAAAACTTTGACAAAGATTCTCCAAGATTGAGAAATTTTGGAATTTGGAATTTCAAAAAATGATTATTTACGATGTATTTTATATTCGATAATTTATATTTTCCGCCAGTAACAGAAGCCGATGACGAAGGTATTTTGGCAGTTGGAGGTGATTTGAGTCCGGAAAGGCTGAAATTAGCTTACAACAACGGAATTTTTCCATGGTTTAACGAAGGCGAATCTATTCTTTGGTGGGCGCCGGATCCTCGTATGGTTTTATTTCTTGACGAATTAAATGTTTCGAAAAGCATGCGTAATATTCTCAATCGAAATATTTTTACAGTTACTTTCAATACCCGTTTTAAAGATGTAATTTTAAATTGCCAGCAAATACTGCGCGATGGTCAGGACGGAACATGGATTTCTGACGAAATGATCGAATCGTATTGCGAACTCCACAATCAGGGAATTGCAAAATCAGTTGAGGTTTGGCAGGATGAGGTTTTGGTAGGAGGGTTATATGGCGTCGATTTGGGACATGTTTTTTGTGGAGAAAGTATGTTTTCTAAAGTATCAAATGCATCAAAAGCAGGGTTTATACATTTGGTAAATCATTTAAAAAAAGAGAACTATAAATTATTAGATTGCCAGGTTTACAATCCACATTTAGATAGTTTGGGCTGTCGTGAAATTGACCGTGATGAGTTTATGTCTATTTTAAAAAGTAAATAAAATGAGCACAGTTTACGTTGTAAAGGAAATTTATATTTACCCGATAAAAAGTCTGGCAGGAATCAGCTGTCAATCTGCTTTTGCAGAAGAAATGGGATTTGAAAATGATCGCAGATGGATGCTCATTGATGCTGAAAACCAAATGCTCACCCAAAGAGAACATCGCATGATGAGTCAGTTTTATCCGCAAATCTCAGATGGAAAAATCAGCATAACTTTTCAGGATCAAAAACATGAATTTTCTATCGATGAACATTTGGAAAACCCAATAAAAGTAAATGTTTGGGATGATAAAAGTGAAGTTGTTGAGGTAAATCAAGAAACTTCAAAATGGTTCACTGAACATTTAGGTTTTGAATGTAAACTGGTTAAAATTATAAAAAACGGAGACCGTAAACATGAAAGTTCAAGATTGAAAGAAACTTTCAATGTAAGCCTGGCAGATGGTTATCCTTATTTATTAATTGGCTCGAAAAGCCTGGATTTTTTGAATGATAAATTGGATGAAAAAATTACCATAAAAAGATTTCGTCCAAACATTGTCGTAAGTACCAAAAATCCTCATGAAGAAGATGATTTTAAGACTTTTGAAATAGGAGGAGTCCAGTTTAAAAACGTAAAACCTTGTGGAAGATGCGTTATGGTTAATAATGATCCTGAAAACGGCCGCTTAAAAAAAGAACCTCTAAAAACGCTGAGTACATACAGAAACGTAGACAATTCGGTTTTGTTTGGAACTAATATCGTGAGTTTAAATTCTGGAAACATTAAGGTTGGAGATACGCTTGTTTTTTAGAAATTAAGTTTTGTAAAATTCCAGTTTAGCGTATTGTAAAGAATTAATTCGTTTTTAAGAGTAGGCAATTCTAAAATTAATTTAAGCGTTTCGTGTGCCATCATATTTCCAATTATTCCTGGCAGAGTTCCTAAAACACCATTCAAATTACAATTCGGAACATCTTTGGGGTCTGGCATTTCTGGAAACAAATCTCTAAGGTTTTTACTTCCGTTATGATTAAAAACCGCTATTTGTCCTTCAAATTTTAATATGCTTCCGTAAACTAAAGGTTTTTGAAGCGCAACACAAGTATCATTTACTAAATAACGTGTAGAAAAATTATCAGAGCCATCTACAATAATGTCGTATTGCTGAATAATCTTTGAAGCATTTTCAACAGTTAGTTTTTCATTGATGGCAACAGCTTCAATAAGCGGATTTAGTTTTGAAACGACTTCTTTTGCTACAATCGATTTTTGTTTTCCTATTTCATTTTCAGTATACAAAATCTGTCTGTGAAGATTATGAATTTCAATAGTGTCAAAATCCATGATTCCAATAAAACCAACTCCTGCAGTTGCGATGTATTGTAAAATAGGGCAGCCCAAACCGCCTGCTCCAATAACTAAAACGCGGGCTTTTTTTAGTTTTTCCTGTCCTTCATCACCAATTTCCGGAAGAATAGTTTGTCTGTTATAGCGAAGGAATTCTTTTATGATACTCATTTCTGGAATTTTAGATTTTAGATTGTTGATTTTAGATTTGATCTGGAGTTTATAATTTTAGATTGAGGAAAAGCAGATAAAAAAATCTGAAATCTAAACTCTAAAATCTGAAATAAAGCTTTTGCTCCAATCTTTCCAAACAGGTTCATAGCCTGCATTTTTTATGATTTTTGAAATTTCATCTGCAGAGCGTTCATCGCTGATTTCGAATTGTTCCAAAGACTGCGGATCTACGACATAACCGCCCGGATTTGTTTTAGAACCGGCACTCATACTCGTAACGCCAATTGGAATAATATTGTTTCTGAATTTTTCATTCTCTCTCGTTGAAATAGAAATTTCTAAATCTTCATTCCATATACGATAAGCACAAATAAGCTGTGTTAGATCTTTATCATCCATAATAAAATTGGGTTCAATAATACCTTCAGCCGGGCGAAGACGCGGAAATGAAACGGAATATTTTGTCTGCCAGTATTTTTTCTGAAGATAATCTAAATGCAAAGCGTTGAAAAAACTGTCGGTTCGCCAGTCTTCTAAACCTAGTAAAACCCCCAAACCAATTTTATGAATTCCCGCTGAGCCAATTCTGTCGGGAGTTTCCAATCGATAATCAAAGTTTGATTTTTTACCTTTGGTATGATATTTTTTGTAAACTTCCTGATGGTATGTTTCCTGATAAACTAAAACCGAATATACTCCGGCGTTATGCAAACGTTCGTAATCTTCTCTAGAAAGTGGCTGAACTTCAACTGAAATAATAGAAAAATCGTTTTTAATTAAATTAATAGCATTCAGGAAATAATTAATATTTACAGTATAATTCGCTTCGCCTGTAACCAATAAAACATGATCAAAACCAGTATTTTTTAAAGCTTCAACTTCTAGTTTTATTTCTGCATCAGTCAAGGTTTTTCGTTTGATTTTATTGTCAAGACTAAATCCGCAATATGTACAGATGTTTTGACATTCATTGCTTAAATAAAGCGGTGCATACATCTGGATAGTTTTCCCGAAACGTTTTTTGGTGATTTCATGGCATTTTTGTGCCATTTGTTCTAAATAATTTTGTGCAATAGGCGAAATCAAAATCAAAAAATCATCGAGATTGTATTTGGTTTTTGCTAAAGTTCTCTCGACATCTTTTGATGTGGTTTGGTATATTTTGGATTGAATAGTATCCCAATTATATTGCTCAAAAATTGATTTGAATGTTTTCATTTAGATTGTTTTTATTTCACGCAGATTTTGCAGATTTAGGCAGATTAAAATTGATTTTTATTTGTTGATATTCTTTATTCTTTATTTATATTTTATTTGCAACTCTTTTTATATCATTTAAGATGTTAAGGGTATTAAAGTTCACAAGTAAACCTAATTTTATATTAGTTAGTCGGAGATAGGTTGCAATTTGTTTATAATGTATTGGTGCTAATTCTTCAACAGATTTTAGTTCAATTATAACTTTATCTTCAACTAACAAATCAAGCCTAAAAGCAGCATCTAATATTATTTCTTCATAATTAATAATAATTTCTACTTGCTTTTTAACCTTTAGTTCTAATTTTTCTAGCTCATAAAACAATGCACTTTCATAAACAGACTCAAATAATCCAGGCCCTAAATTATTATATACTTTATAAAATAGCTCCTCGAACTATATACGATATTTCATTTTCAGTCATTAATTTTGAGTTTTAATTAAATTTCAAAATTAAAGAATTTTCTTTCTTTTTTTGCATAAATCGTTTTCACGAAATTTTACAGATAAAGAATAAATTAAAATCAATTTTAATCTGCCTAAATCTGCAAAATCTGCGTGAAATAAAACTTTATTCATAAAGAAATGAAGTCAAGGGACTAGAAGCCGAAGCATGATTTTGTTGATTTGCAACTTTGGCTTCAAAAGCCTTTCTTCCTGCCATTACAGTTTCTTTAAAAGCTTCGGCCATTAATTTCGGATTTCCCGCAACAGCTATTGCGGTATTCACTAAAACAGCATCCGCACCAATTTCCATAGCTTTTGCCGCATCAGAAGGCGCTCCGATTCCCGCATCAACAATAACCGGAACATTACTTTGTTCAATTATAATTTCTAAAAAATCAATTGTTTTCAAACCTTTATTGCTTCCTATTGGAGAACCTAAAGGCATAACTGCAGATGTTCCTGCACTTTCTAAATGCTTGCACAAAACAGGATCGGCGTGAATGTAAGGAAGTACAATAAAACCTAATTTTGCCAACTCTTCTGTTGCTTTTAAAGTTTCAATCGGATCGGGCATTAAATATTTTGGATCAGGATGAATTTCTAATTTTACCCAATTGGTTTCTAATGCTTCTCGAGCCAGCTGCGCTGCAAAAACAGCTTCTTTAGCATTTCTTGCTCCAGATGTATTGGGCAATAAATTTAAGTTAGGATGTTTTAAATGAGATAAAATAGCTTCAGTATCTGTTTCAAGATCAATGCGTTTAAGTGCGACCGTAACCAATTCGCTTTCAGAAGCTAAAATTGCCTGTTCCATTTCTTCATTCGAACCAAATTTTCCCGTTCCGAGAAATAATCGGGATTTAAAGCTCTTATCGCCAATATTAAACAATGATGTCTGCATATAATTTTTCGTTTAATTGTTGAATTAATTTTTCTCTTTCATCGCTTTCGGTGATGATACCAGAAAGTGCAATTCCGTGAATTCCGGTTTCCATTAACGGACTAACATCTTTTAAAGTAATACCGCCGATAGCATAAACCGGAATCTCGATTTTATTTTTTTTAATTTTTTGAAGAATATTAAAATACCCTGATAAGCCTAAAATTGGACTTAATTTTTCTTTTGTCGTTGTAAAGCGAAAAGGTCCTAAACCAATATAATCACAGCCATTTTTTACATGATTTTCAATGTCTTCGAATGTATTTGCAGTTCCGCCAATAACTTTTGATGTACCTAAAAAAGCTCTGGCTTCATCAATTTTAGTATCAGTTAAGCCTAAATGAACGCCATCAGCATCTATTTGCCTGGCGAGGTATATGTCGTCATTTACAATAAAATTTGCAGTATATTTTTCGCATAAAGGTTTTACGACTTCGGCTAAAGCAAAAGTGTCTTTTGTGGTTTGGTTTTTAAATCGCATTTGCACCCAATTACATCCGGAGTCAAGTGCCTGATGAATATTGTGCAGTTGTTTTTCGATTGTTTCGCCCTGCGAGATATATTGAAGTTTACTATACATAATGATGTCCGATTAAAGTTGAAGTTGAACTCAGGTAATTTTCGATATAAGTTTTAGCATTTTTGCAGGCTTCTTTTATCGTTTGATTTAAAGCTAAATTGGAAGCAATTGCAGACGAAAGTACACAGCCTGAACCATGTTTTTCAAAGCATTTTTTATCAGAAGGCAGGAGCTCTAAAATTTCATTTTTTAGAAATAAACGATCTGTTCCCAAAGCCTTTTCGTTATGTCCGCCTTTCAGCAGAATGTTAGTTGAAAATTCGTTTTCTTTAGAAATAAAACCAGGAAATAATATTTCTGCTTCATGATAATTGGGAGTAATTAAATCGATTTTTGGGAGTATTTTATTTAGATCTGAATGAGTTTCAATATTTAAAAAATCAAATTGAGTTGTCGATTTCAAAACCGGATCCCAAACAATTTTTGTTGACGGGGAAAGCAGTTTTATGGTCGAAATAATTCGGTTTAAATCATGTAAAGAAGAAACAATTCCAATTTTTATTGCACTGATTTTATAGTTTAGAAATAACGTTTCGATAGAACGAATAACAAAACTCAAATCTGTCCACTGAATTTCATAAAATTGATTTTCGGTTTGAATTGTATTTGCTGTTGAAATAGCAAAACCAGTGACTTTATGCTGTTCAAATGTTTTGATGTCGGACAAAATACCGGCACCACCAGACGGGTCTAAACCTGCTATTGTAAGTACGAAAGGGCGATTTGCTGACATAATTTGAATTCTTTTAATGGATTTTCATTGTTCCAAATTGTTCCTAAAAGAGCGGCATCATCAAAACCATTTTCAAGTGTTTTTTGAATATTATTTGAATCAATTCCGCCCAAAGCGACCATTTTTGTTTTATAATTTGTTCTGAATTTTACTGCTTGAAACAGATCATTTTTGGGATGATAATTTTCTTTTGAAATACTTTTAAAAACCGGACTTAAGAATGCATAATCAAATTCATCTTCTATCGAGTTAAAATCTTCAATAGAATGTGTTGATGTAGAAATTGATTCGTATTTAAACCTATAAGGTTTTGAAAACTTTGCAGGATTATTTTTTCTCTCTTTTTCAGAAAAATGAAATCGGTCAATGCCCAAATTTTCTGCTAAATGAAGGTGATTGTGCAAAACCAGTTTGTTTCGAAATTCTAGTTTTATCTGATCAATAAACTGAGCCATTTCTGCTTCTGAAAAATCAGGTTTCCGAATATGAAGCAAAGACAATCCTTCTTCAAATAAAGAATGAAGAATATTTATTTCATTTTTAACTTGGGAAGGATTTGTAATCACAATCATAATTTATAAAATGTTTTTTGTGAGATGTAAAATGTGAAAATTATACATCTCACATTTTACAAATCTCATTTCACTATATATAAATCTCTTTCCCTTGTTCGATAAACTCTTCTGATTTCTCCTGCATTCCTTTTTCAGCCGCCGCGACATCCCTGATTTCCTGAGATATTTTCATAGAACAGAATTTTGGCCCGCACATCGAGCAGAAATGCGCCACTTTTGCGCCATCAGCAGGAAGTGTTTCATCGTGAAATTCTCTTGCTGTATCAGGATCTAAAGCCAAATTAAATTGATCTTCCCAACGGAATTCAAAGCGGGCTTTACTCAACGCATTATCACGATATTGCGCTCCTGGATGACCTTTTGCCAAATCGGCAGCATGAGCTGAAATTTTATAGGTGATCACGCCGTCTTTTACATCTTTTTTATTTGGTAAACCAAGGTGTTCTTTTGGCGTAACATAACACAACATTGCACAGCCGTACCAGCCAATCATTGCGGCGCCAATCGCCGAAGTAATATGGTCATAACCCGGCGCAATATCAGTAGTTAAAGGGCCTAAAGTATAAAAAGGTGCTTCATGACAATGTTCCAATTGTTTGTCCATGTTTTCTTTAATCATGTGCATTGGCACGTGTCCAGGACCTTCAATAAAAACCTGAACGTCGTGTTTCCAGGCAATTTTTGTCAATTCGCCTAAAGTTTCTAATTCGGCAAATTGTGCAGCATCATTCGCGTCTGCAATAGACCCTGGACGTAAACCATCTCCAAGAGAAAAGGCCACATCATATTGTTTCATGATTTCGCAGATTTCCTCAAAATGAGTGTATAAAAAGTTTTCTTTATGATGAAATAAACACCATTTAGCCATAATCGATCCACCTCGCGAAACAATTCCTGTTACGCGATTTGCAGTTAAATGAATGTAACGAAGTAAAACTCCAGCATGAATTGTAAAATAAGAAACACCTTGTTCTGCTTGTTCGATTAATGTATCACGGAAAATTTCCCAAGTCAAATCTTCGGCAATTCCTTTTACTTTTTCTAATGCCTGATAAATCGGAACAGTCCCGATTGGAACAGGAGAATTTCTAATAATCCATTCTCTGGTTTCATGGATGTTTTTTCCTGTAGACAAATCCATTATGGTATCAGCTCCCCAGCGACAAGCCCAAACTGCTTTTTCAACTTCTTCTTCAATGCTCGAAGTCACAGCGCTGTTTCCGATATTAGCATTTATTTTTACCAGGAAATTACGACCCACAATCATCGGTTCGCTTTCTGGGTGATTAATGTTGTTTGGAATTATTGCTCGTCCTGCAGCAACTTCAGAACGTACGAATTCCGGTGTAATTTTATTTTTCGGAGTATTCGCGCCAAAGCTATTTCCGCTGTGCTGGCATTGCATTGCTTTGGTTTGTTCGTTTAAAAGTTCAATTCGCTGATTTTCACGAATAGATATATATTCCATTTCTGGAGTAATAATGCCTTGTTTAGCGTAATATAATTGTGTTACGTTGGCGCCCTTTTTAGCACGTTTTGGCTGATGTAAATATTCAAAACGAAGATGATTTAAACTTTCGTCTTTCAATCGGCTTTGACCATAATCTGAAGTGATTTCATCTAAAATTTCAACATCATTTCGGTCTAAAATCCAACTTTCGCGTAAGCGTGGTAATCCTTTTCTAATATCAATTTCGATATTTGGATCGGTGTAAGGGCCAGAAGTGTCATAAACCGTTACGGGAGGATTCTTCTCAATTCCACCATTCGAAAGTTTGGTATCACTTAAAGTAATTTCGCGCATGGCTACTTTTATAGGATGAATTTCTCCATCGATATAAACCTTTTTAGAATTTGGAAATGGAGTTCTGGATATTTGTTCTTCGGTTGTCATAGCTTGTATATTGTAAAATGTGATTTGTAAAATGTAAAATGTGAATCGTAGAGACGTACTGCTGTGCGTCTACGCATGATTGGCAATTTGGAATTTATTTTTTGGAATTTAAATTCTATCCTCCCTGTGTAGCAGAAATAATCAAAATTTCGTCGGTTTCTTGTACAAAGAATTCGTTCCATTTAGTTTTTGGAACAACGGTATTGTTGACAGCAACGGCGATTCCGTTTTGCTTGTGCGGAATTTCGAGATCGAGCAATGATTGAACGCTTAGCGATTCAGCATTGAATTTTTTAGTTTGTTGATTGATTTTTAGTTCCATTCCTTTTCAAGTTTAGTGTATAGATACACATTAGGAATGGCTGCAATTCACGCATAGAAATGCGCTTAAGAAGTCATCTTACTTTTCCCTACGCTAGTATGAACTAGATCAGGTTCAGAGGGTAAAATCTCAGCCTGCATGTTGCAGACACCCCTAAAGTGTGAAGCAAATGTAATAAAATTTAGTTTGAAAGTTTAAAGTTTCAGGTTTCAAGTTAAAAAAAACTGAAAACTAGCACTGAAAACTAGGACTGTGACTGGAAACTATTTTTTTCGCGTAAAGCAGTCTTCGATATGATCGTTGACCATTCCGGTGGCCTGCATGTGAGCGTATATAACGGTTGAACCGACAAATTTGAAACCTCGTTTTTTTAAATCTTTGCTAATTGCATCAGAAATTGGCGTTGTCGCCGGAACGTCTTTTAAAGTTTTTGGATTGTTGATAATAGGTTTTCCTCCTGTGAAATTCCAGATATAATCAGAGAAAGTTCCAAATTCTTCCTGAACTTTCATAAAGGCCTGAGCGTTTGTAACAGCAGATTTAATTTTTAAGCTATTCCGGATAATGCCGGTGTTTTGCATCAGTTCTTCGATTTTGTTTTCAGAATAATTGGCCATTTTTTTATAATCAAAATTATCAAAAGCCGCTCTGAAGTTTTCTCTTTTGTTTAAAATCGTAATCCAGCTCAGTCCGGCCTGAAAGGTTTCTAAAATTAAAAATTCAAAAATAGTGGGATCGTCGTAAACAGGTTTACCCCATTCTTCGTCATGATACTTTTTATATAAATCGCTGGCAGCACACCAGCCGCATCTTATTGGTTCCATTAGTCAAAGATTAATTTAGGATGATTTATTAGCAGGATCCTCGTCTAAATATTTTTTAATTAAATGATGACCTAAATAAATCGCAGGCGTAAGTACAATAGCAATTGATAATTTAAAAGTATATCCAACTAAACCGGAAGAAATAAAAGTTTTAAAATCAATTTTTCCGGGAAGCCAGAATGCAATTCCCAAAACTATAAAAGAATCAAACAATTGTGATATAACAGTAGATCCGGTTGTTCTCAGCCATATTTTTTTATGTCCGGTGCGGTTTCTGAAAAACCAAAAAACACTAACATCAATTAACTGCGAAACCATAAAAGCAATTATACTTCCTACGATAATCCACATACTTTGCCCAAAAACAGCCTCAAACTGTTGGTCATTAACCGGGCTGATTCCTTTTGCGGCGGGTATTACAATGGCCATAAATAAAATCAGGAAAGCGTATGCAATTAAGCATGCTGTAATAAACGAAAGTTTTTTTACGCCTTTTTCACCAAAATATTCGTTGATTAAATCTGTGGTTAGAAAAACAATGGGCCAGGGCAAAATTCCTATACTCATTACAAAAGGTCCAATCTGGATTAATTTTCCTCCAATAAGCTCAGCCACAACGGCATTCGTTATAAATATTCCTGCCAGGATTACAAAAACAATTTCTTTTCGGGTTTTAAACATCTTATTTTGGTTAATGATGTTTCAAATTTAAGCTATTTCTTCAAATCATCGAAATAGATAGTTGTTGATTTGAAGTTTGCTTTTGATTGGTTAATTTTGGGATTCAGTCGTTGTTGAAAAACCCGATAGAAATTAATATACTTTATTATGAAAAAACAAATTGATTTAGATAATCCGCTGCTTCTGGAATGGTCAGGACCTTATGGAGGAGTTCCGGATTTTACAAAATATAGAATTTCTGATTTTAAGCCAGCGATTGAATTTGCTATTCAGGAAAAACTAGATGAGATTCAGGTTATAGCAAATAATCCTGCAGAACCTACTTTTGACAATACAATTAAAGCTTTAGAACTTTCAGGTGAGAAATTAGATCGCATTCATGCCGTTTATGGAATTTACAGATCGAATTTAAGCGGTGCAGAGTTTAATGCTGTAGACACAGAAATGTCGCCAAAACTAGCCGAAATCAGTGATCAGTTATATCAAAACGAAAAGTTGTTTTTGAGAATTGAAAAATTATACAAATCTGGCGAAAGTAAAAAGTTAACCGATGAGCAGCAGCGTGTTCTCTGGCTTTATTACACAGATTTTGTTCGCGAGGGAGCAGAATTAAAAGAAGAAGAAAAAAAGAGGGTTGCAGGAATCAATCAGCAGCTAGCTGGGCTTTTTACGCTTTTCAGTCAAAAATTACTGGCTGAAGAAAACGGACAGTATTTAGAATTAAAAACAGAAGAGGATTTAGATGGTTTGCCGGAAGAATTTAAAAACGCTGCAATTGCTGAAGCCAAAGAAAGAAATCTTTCAGTTTTGGCATGTATAGGAAATACAAGGTCTTCGATTGAACCTTTTTTGACTTTTTCTAATAAGAGAAATTTAAGAGAAAAAGCTTTCGATATTTTTGTAAAAAGAGGGGATAATGGAAATGAAAATGATACGAATAGCACACTTGTTTCTATCTTGCAATTAAGAGCGGAAAAGGCAAAAATATTGGGATTTAAGAATTTTGCCGAGTGGAGTTTGTCTAACAAAATGGCGAAAGATCCGCAGAGAACATTAGATTTAATGGAGTCGGTTTGGAAACCTGCCGTAGAAAAAGTAAAAAATGATGTAAAAGCTATGCAGGAAATGGTAGAGCAGGAGGGTGAAAATTTTAAAATTCAGCCTTGGGATTACCGTTACTATGCCGAAAAAGTTCGAAAAGCCAAATATGATCTGGACCAGAATGAAATAAAACAATATTTACAGCTGGAAAATCTTCGAGAAGGAATGTTCTGGACAGCAGGTGAGTTGTTTGATTTAGATTTCAAGCAATTATTTGATGTTCCGGTTTATCATCAGGATGTTCGGGTTTGGGAAGTTAGTAATAAAAATACAGGGAAACCTATTGGTTTGTGGTATTTTGATCCATACGCACGCGTTGGGAAACGCTCTGGGGCATGGATGAATTCGCACAGAGATCAACAGAAAATAAACGGAAACGTCCTTCCAATCGTTTCTAATAATTGCAATTTTATCAAAGGGAATGCTGATGAACCGGTTTTAATTTCGTGGGATGATGCTACGACCTTATTTCACGAGTTTGGGCATGCGCTTCATGGTTTGTGTTCTAATGTTACTTACCCAAGTCTTTCGGGAACTTCGGTGGCAAGAGATTATGTAGAATTTCCGTCACAATTACTGGAACACTGGCTTGCCACTCCGGAGGTGTTAAACAAGTTTGCACTGCATTATAAAACCAATCAGCCTTTGTCGCAGTCATTAGTCGAAAGAATAGATAAAGCTGCTAATTTTAATGAAGGTTTTGCAACTGTTGAAACCATTTCGAGTTCTTTTGTAGATATGAAACTGCATTTAACAACAGAAACAATTAATCCGCATAAATTTGAAAAGCAGGTTTTAGAAGAAATCAATATGCCTTCAGAAATCGTAATGCGACATAGAATTCCACAATTTGCGCATATTTTTTCTAGTGATGGTTATGCTGCTGGATATTACAGTTATTTATGGGCAGATGTGATTAATGCAGATGCTTATGAAGCATTTTTAGAAGGAAACGGACCTTATGATAAAAAAGTTGCCGAACGTCTTTTAAAAACAGTTTTAAGCGTTGGAAATACTGTAGATAATGAAAAAATGTATGAAGATTTTAGGGGACATGCTCCAAAATCAGATGCTTTGATGCGTGCGAGAAATTTTCCAGTCGAAAACTAATAAGAATAAAAAAAGCCCGAATAAATACATATTCGGGCTTTTTAATATTGAAAAAATAATATATTAACCTAAAGTAACTCTTTTGAAACCTGTAATTTCAACATTGAATCCTTTTACGTAATCACCAACTTTTTTACTATCATCTTTGATGAAGTTTTGATCAAGTAAAGCTTTTTCCTGATCTAAAGTAGTGTTGTCAGAAATGAAACGTTGAACTTTTCCTGGAAGGATTTTGTCCCAGATTTGCTCTGGTTTACCTTCAGCTTTTAATTCAGCTTTAGCATCTTCTTCAGCTTGTTTGATAACTTCAGGAGTTAATTGAGAGAAAGAGATGTATTTAGGAACATTTTTCAAAGTTTTTCCTAAACGTTTTGCTTCTTCATTGTCTTTTTCGATTACAGCAATACGAGCAGCAAGTTCAGATTCAACGAAAGCAGGATCAAAATCTTTGTAAGATAAAGTATCAGCTCCCATAGAAGCAACTTGCATAGAGATGTCTTTTGTTAAAGCTTCAGCGTTTGCAACTGGAGCAGAAATTGCAGTTAAAGCAGCAATTTTATTAACGTGAACATAAGATCCAACGTAAGCACCTTCTAAAATTTCAAAACCACCGATTTCGATTTTTTCACCGATAACACCAGTTTGCTCGATTAATTTCTCAGCAACAGTGATTCCGTTGAAATCAGAAGCTAATAATTCTTCTTTTGTAGAGAAGTTGATAGCTCTTTCTACTAAATCTTTAGCTAAAGCAACGAAAGCTTCGTTTTTACCTACGAAGTCAGTTTCGCAGTTTAAAGTGATGATAGCTCCTTTAGTGTTGTCAGCATTGATAAAAGAAACAGCAGCTCCTTCAGCAGACTCACGGTCAGAACGGTTAGCAGCAACTTTTTGTCCTTTTTCTCTAAGGATTTGTATCGCTTTGTCGAAATCTCCTTCAGCTTCAACTAAAGCTTTTTTACAGTCCATCATTCCGGCACCTGTAGATTGTCTTAATTTATTTACGTCTGCAGCAGTAATTGTTGACATAATATTTTGAATTTTTAATGTTAAAAGTAAAAAATTCCATCTTTTAAATCCCAAACTCCAATTTTAATAAATTATCAACATAACGTTTTTAATTTTGTATTTGGATTTTGGAATTTAAAATTTGGAATTTAAATTTTGATTTATTCTTCAGTTTCAGTTGCAGGAGCAGCTTCAGCTTCAACAGCAGGAGCTTCTTCAGCAGCTTCAACTTCTTTCTCAGCACCTCTGTCAGAAAGACCTTCGATTACTGCAGTAGTCACTAAAGATAAAATTTTGTCAATTGATTTAGAAGCGTCATCATTTGCAGGAATCACGTAATCAACCTCTCTTGGGTCAGAATTCGTATCAACCATTGCGAAAACTGGAATGTTTAATTTTTGAGCTTCTTTTATTGCGATGTGTTCAGCTTTGATATCTACTACGAACAATGCTGCAGGTAGTCTAGACATATCAGCAATTGAACCTAAGTTTTTCTCTAATTTAGCACGAAGACGATCAACTTGTAAACGCTCTTTTTTAGATAAAGTGTTGAAAGTACCATCTTTCTTCATTTTATCGATAGAAGACATTTTTTTAACTGCCTTTCTGATAGTTACGAAGTTAGTCAACATACCACCTGGCCATCTTTCAGTGATGTAAGGCATGTTTGCAGCTTTTGCTTTATCAGCAACGATGTCTTTTGCTTGTTTTTTGGTAGCTACGAATAAGATTTTTCTACCTGATGCAGCGATTTTTTTCAAAGCTTCGTTAGCTTCTTCAATTTTAGCTGCAGTTTTATATAGATTGATAATGTGAATACCATTACGCTCCATATAAATGTAAGGAGCCATGTTTGGATCCCATTTTCTAGTCATGTGTCCGAAGTGAACACCTGCTTCTAGTAATTCTTTTACTTCTATTTTGTTTGCCATTTTTGTACTAGTTTACGTTCTGTTGATTAGCAATGTGTGAATGGCGATTTCTCTGGCTTCATACATTTAGATGCTAAACTATATCCTACCTCGATAGGAGAGCAACAATAACTGTGTTTTTTAATTTCAATAAATAATTGATAATGTCTTGCCCCATCTGAACAAGACAGGTAATATTAACGTTTAGAGAACTGGAATCTCTTACGAGCTTTCTTCTGACCGAATTTCTTACGTTCAACCATTCTTGGGTCTCTTGTTAATAAACCTTCTGGTTTAAGGATTCCTCTGTTTTCAGCGTTAACTTCACACATTACGCGTGCTAATGCCATTCTTACAGCTTCTGCCTGACCAGTTGTACCACCTCCGTAAACGTTTACTTTTACATCAAAGTTGTTTACGTTTTCTGTCATAGACAATGGTTGTAAAACTTTGTACTGTAAAGTTGCAGTTGGAAAGTAAGTTGCGAATTCTTTTTTGTTTACAGTGATGTTTCCAGTTCCTTCAGAAACGTATACACGTGCAACAGCGGTTTTTCTTCTACCGATTTTGTGAATAACTCCCATTACTTAAGATCATTTAGGTTAACAGTTCTAGGTTTTTGAGCTCCGTGAGTGTGCTCAGATCCTACAACAACATTTAGATTTCTAAAAAGTTCAGCACCTAATTTGTTTTTAGGTAACATACCTTTTACAGCTTTTTCTACTAATGCAGCTGGATTTTTAGCTTGTAATACTTTAGCAGTTAAAGTTCTTTGTCCTCCTGGGTAACCTGTATGACGCATGTAAATTTTGTCATTCATTTTTGTACCTGTAAGGTTAATTTTTTCTGAGTTGATAACAATTACGTTATCTCCACAGTCAACGTGCGGTGTGTAACTTGGCTTGTACTTACCTCTTAAGATCATCGCAACCTTTGAAGCAAGACGTCCTAAGTTATGACCTTCTGCATCAACAACAATCCACTCTTTAGTTACAGTGGCTTTGCTAGCTGAAATTGTCTTGTAGCTTAATGCGTCCATAATATTATTTTAATTAAACATTCCATCCCCAATAAAGGGGATGCAAAAGTACAATTAATTATTTTAAAACCAAATACCTGAAAAGAATATTTTAAATACTGAAAATCAGGCTGTCAGTTTTTATTTTTAAAACCATAAAAAAAGCACCTCTGCATTTTGCTGCAAAGGTGCGTTATTATTTTTATTTTTTTTCAGTTATACTATAAATAGATTAGCAATATCGACTACTTGTTGTGTCGTAAGAGGCTCATCATAAGCTTCTGATCCTGCTGCAGCACCAAATGCTGTTGCAGTATTAAATCCTGCCTGCATCGTTACACCTTCGCCATCATAAACAGCCTGAGTTGCGGCGGGCATTCCGGCACCTCTTTCAGCATTAGAGATCCAGCCTTTTAAACCTCGTAGTCTTCTAACTTCAGAAGCATGTCGGGCTTCAACTGAGTGGATTTGTAATGCTGCTGTTAGTAAATCCGGTGTAGATATTAAATTGGCAGCCTGACCTTTATAAGCTCTTACGCCTGTATCTTCAAAAGCTTGTGCCAAAGCCAGAAAGGTTGGGTAATCATTAAATGGATCAAATGCTCCGCCAACAGTAAAATCAAAAGTTGGTTTTGGAACAAAGTTAGCGCTCATTGTACCACCCAATCCGGCAATTAAAAACGAAACGTGATCTGATTCGTGTGCAGATATTTGTTGGAAAACTTTTAAATCGCGCCCCCCATTTTCTGATGCAGGAATTACTCCAGAGTCTAATGCCATTGCATAAAATTCGTTTTCAAGATATTCAAGAGTCAATGCAAACTGCAAAGCTCCAATTGGTGTCGCCGGAGTTGGAGTTATGTCTTGTGCAAGCGCTTTATTTGCTATAGCTGATAATCCAAAAGGGATTGATGCCAGTGCCAGATTTTTTCCAATATTTCCAAACTGTGTAAAACTGTCTCTTCTTGAACCAGTACTTTTCATTAAGCTGTCATCAGTAAAGGTTTCTATAAATTTTAAAATATTCATAATTTCTAATTTTTAGCTGGTTAAGATTAAGGTAAATATTTGGCAGTGAATTTTGTCGTAATAAATCCTGCTGCAACTGGTAGGATTTTTGAAGGATCTTTTGCAGCATCTAATCCAGTTGAAGTGCTTACGATGTCATCTCCGGCAAAATCTTTAGAATTTGGATTAATCAAACTTCGAATTGCAGCAGCATGTCTGGCTTCTACAGAAACAATTTTCCCTGCTAATAATAAGTAATCTGCAGTTTTTATAAGTCGGCCAGCTCCGTTATAGGCGGCAACACCAGTGTCTTCAAGTGCTTTTGCAGTAGCTAAAACTTCGGTACGGCTGTTGAAATTTAAAGAACCATAACTAAAGGCTAAAGAGGGAAGTAATTGTGAACCTGGATCTGGAAGCGCACCTGTTAAAGCGGCTTTAAAAAAATCCCTGTGAATTACTTCATGATGATATAAGTCAGTCAAAACCTGACGTTCAGTATCATTAAAGACTGTATTAAAATTTGAGGCATTTACAACTTTGGTGTAAAAATCTGCTTCTAACTGCTCTAAGGCATACGCATAAGTAAGAACACCAAAATCTCCTGAACCTAAATCAAAAACACCGTTTCTGACTCCCGGCAGGGAAGTATCGTCCATATCATCGTCATTATCATTGTCGCTGCAGCCAGCTAAAACCAAACCTGCTGTAACTAGCGTTAATCCACTGAGCTTAAGAAAGCTCCTTCTGCTATCCAGCGAAGGGTTTACTTCCTGAATTTTAACTTCGTTTTTCATAATAGGCTTTTATTAAGTTAATAACATTGTATTAAGATTATTAACGAAATTTTTAGAGATGCGGTTTCAGAAAATTCTTCTTTTTTAGAATTATTTCGAATAGATCCTATAATTTCAAATAGTGGTAGGTGTTTTTTGTTTTATTTTCGGTAATTCTACTATATTTGTATTAATTACATAAACTTTTATTAGATGAAAGCTAAAGCAACTCTAAAACAAATTGCGAAGGAACTTGGTGTTTCTGTGTCAACAGTGTCTAAGGCATTGAATGACAGCCCGGAAATTAGTGAGCAGACGAAGGTGAAAATTAAAGAGTATGCCAAACTCAAAAATTATAAACCTAACGTTATTGGTCTGAATTTAAAGAATCGTAAGACTAAAACGATTGGTGTAATTATACCTAATATATTAAACTCTTTTTTTGCTAAGGTTTTTAGCGGAATCGAAAAAGTAGCGGATAAAAAAGGGTACAATGTAATTACGTGTATTTCTAATGAGTCTTTAGAAAAAGAAATTCATACACTTGAAATGTTGAGTAACGGAACTATAGATGGGTTTATCCTTTCAGTTTCGGAGGAGGCTCAAAAATTACAAGACTATAATCATTTCTCGGAAATAATAAATGACGGAACTCCAATAGTAATGTTTGACCGAATTGCTGATGAAGTAGATTGTGATAAAGTTGTAGTAGATGATTTTGATTCGGCTTTAAACTCAACCCAGCACCTGATTAATTTAGGATGTAAAAACATTGCTTTGATTTCTTCTGTAGATAATTTAAGTGTTGGTAAATTAAGAGCAGACGGATATTTAAAAGCTCTAAAAGACAATAATATTCCGGTAAACGAAAAGATTATTCTTCGTACCGATTCTGAAGATGATATGAAAGCTAAAATTGATGCTATTTTTGATAATAAAATAGACGGAATTTTTGCTCTGGATGAAAATGATTCAGTAGCAGCTTTAAGAGTAAGTTTGAAAAAAGGATACAGAGTTCCGGAAGATATTTCGATAATTGGTTTTGCAGACGGAATTTTAGCTTCAAGACGTTTGTCTCCAAGTTTAACTACTGTAAGTCAACACGGAATTGAAATTGGTGAAGTTGCTGCTAAAAGATTAATCCAAAGGCTTGAAGAACCAGAAGGAGAAACTTCTGATTACGAAACTATCGTAATCAAAACAAAACTGAAAGAAAGAGAGTCAACCAGAAAAGTTTGATAAATAAAAAACCCATCGTAATGATGGGTTTTTTATTTTATAACGAATAGGGAAATTTTGGATTTTTATACTTTTTCAATTTCTCAAACGGAACCAGAAAAGGTTCTTCACAAGCACGGTTTACTCTTGGAAAGTAAGGTGTAAACGTTATTCCTTTTTCTGTATAACTCCATGAAACAAAATCCCAATTTTCAATATCGGTATAATCGCAGTCGTCTTCCGTATCGGGTTTCTTAAAATGTTCTATTGAGGTAATAAGTTCTAATAATTTTGGAGAAAAATAGTCGCTTCTGTATTTAGAAAAAGCATCAAAATTATTCTTTTTGTCGCTTGTCACACTTTTGTCAAATGCCAGAATATCATCAATTTCATATTCTTTTCCATTATTTAAATCAATTAGAAAACCGCTGCTTCCAAAATCAGGATGTGCACCTCCACAATCCCAGGAATCAAAAGTTTCAAAGCCCAGTAAATTAGTATTTAGAAAATTTATAGTTGCTGTTGTTTCTACACCTTTCCCATTGCTGTATTCGAAACTTGAGGAACAGCTTAATTGCATTAATGTTTTTTGAACATGAATTTCTTCTAAAATTGGATTGACTGTGTTTTTATTTTGATCTGAAAAATTATTTCCCAGTCTAAAAAAATCAGAATCACAATGCTTTTCAGAATACCATACAAACTCTTTGTTGTTGTAAGTTGCTGTTTTAATTTTTTTAAATTCTAGAAATTTAAACTTTACAAAATTGAGTTTATCATCCTCAAATTGAAGTTTTAGATTAGACTTGTAATTGGCAAAATTTACAGGGACCAAATGAACTGGCAATTGTTTTTCTTTTGCATCATACCAAAATCCATCGAAATTATTATTTGACTTTTTTAAATAAAATTTTTCGCTGACGGCATCTCCGGGTTTAAAATAAAAAGTGAAATTATTAGCGTCTTTGAATTTTCCTTCTAATTTGATGTCTTTTAATGAATTTTGATAAAAATAAACAGCATCTAAATCTGTTTCGCCGTTTGATTTATAAACGTCAATTTTCATATAGATTTTACTTTTTGCCAAAGTTCCTTCTAAATAGTAAGTCTGATTTTGACAAAACGAAAAAGCACAATAAAATATGCAAAGAAATATGAAAGTCTTTTTTATCATTGGCTCAAAAAATCTAAAATCTACAATCTGAAATCTAATATCGATTAATGCGCTTCTAACCAGTCTTTACCCATTCCAAGTTCTACTTCTAACGGAACCGACATTTTAAATGCATTTTCCATTTCATGTTTAATCATTGGCTGGATTTTTTCGAGTTCATCTTTGTGAACATCGAACACAAGCTCATCATGTACCTGAAGCAACATTTTAGATTTCCAGTTTTCGTCTCTTAGTTTTTTGTGAATGTTAATCATTGCGATTTTAATTACATCGGCAGCACTTCCCTGAATTGGTGCATTTACAGCATTTCGTTCAGCAGCACTTCTCACTACAGCATTTGCAGAGTTGATATCTTTTAAATAACGACGACGGCCTAAAATAGTTTGCACATAGCCTTTTTCTCTTGCAAATTCTACTTGTTCTGAGATATAAGATTTAAGGCGAGGATATGTTTTGTAATAAGCGTCGATTAATGCGGCACTTTCGCTTCTTGATAATGAAGTCTGATTACTTAATCCAAAAGCAGAAACACCGTAGATAATTCCGAAGTTTACGGTTTTAGCGTTGCTTCTTTGTTCGCGGGAAACTTCGTCTAAAGCAACATTAAATACTTTTGCAGCAGTAGCTCTGTGGATGTCTTCTCCATCTTGGAACGCTTTAATCATATTTTCTTCACCGCTCAAAGCAGCAATAATTCGCAATTCAATTTGAGAGTAATCGGCAGAGATTAAAGTATAATCTTCATCACGTGCCACAAAAGCTTTACGAATCTGACGGCCTCTTTCTGTACGAATTGGAATGTTTTGCAGGTTCGGATTATTTGAACTTAAACGTCCCGTTGCGGCAACCGTCTGCATATAATCGGTATGTACGCGCAACGTTTTTTTATCGACCTGTTCCGGTAAAGCCAAAATATAAGTACTTTGTAATTTTACCATTTGACGCCAGTCTAAAATATCTTTTACAATTGGATTGTCGTTTGCTAAATACGTCAAAACCTCTTCTCCGGTTGCATATTGACCCGTTTTGGTTTTCTTTTGCTTTGCTCCGCCAATTTTAAGTTTATCAAATAAAATGTCTCCTAATTGTTTAGGAGAAGCAAGATTAAATTTCTCTCCTGCAGTTTCGTATATTTTTTGTTCTAAAGACTTGATTTCAACATCCATTTCTTTAGACATTTCTTTTAAGAAATCAACATCCAGACGAATCCCTTCTGTTTCCATATCAGCCAAAACGCTTACTAACGGAATTTCGATTTCATCAAAAAGCTTTTTAGTTTCAGTTTTATCTAATTCGGTTGTAAAGATTTCTTTTAATTGCAGAGTAACATCAGCATCTTCGGCAGCATATTCTTTAATATCTTCTAAAGGAACATCGCGCATCGAAAGCTGATTTTTTCCTTTTTTCCAATTAAAGTTTCAATTGATTTTGGAGAATATTTCAAATAGGTTTCTGCCAAAATATCCATATTGTGTCGCATATCCGGATTGATGAGATAATGTGCAATCATCGTATCAAAAAGTTTTCCTTTTACCGTAACGCCATAATTAGAAAGTATTTTTAAATCGTATTTTAAATTTTGTCCTATTTTTTCAATGTTTTCGTTTTCAAAAAACGGAACAAATTTGTCTACTAAAGCTTTTGCTTCTTCCTGACTTTCCGGGAACGGAACGTAAAATGCTTTTCCTTTTTCGTAAGAGAAAGACATTCCAACAAGTTCTGCATGCAAAGCGTCAATTCCGGTTGTTTCTGTGTCAAAACAAACAGCGGTCTGCTTTTGCAGATTTTGTAAAAGCAATTTAATTCCTAAATCACCCTGAACGGTCTGATAAGAATGTTCAGTATTTTCTAAAGTATTATAAAATGAATTTCTTGCAGCTTCGGCACTTTCATCAAGAGTGGTGCCGCCTCCGCCAAAAAGATCAAATTGGTCTTCGTTTTTGGGCTGTGGTTTTTTGTATAATTTGGCATCCTGAGCCGGAGTTGAGCCTGCTTCATTTACTGCGCCAACTTTAAACAAATTATCAAATTGTTCTGCCATTCTTCTAAATTCCAATTCCTGAAAAATAGCATCGGTTTTTTCAATATCCGGACGAGAAAGTTCGTAATCATCTTCATTAAAAACGACATCGCAGTCACACATAATAGCCGCTAGTTTTTTAGATAAAATACCTTTGTCTTTATTGGCTTCGATGTTTTCTTTCATTTTGCCTTTCAGCTTATCAGTATTAGCCAAAAGATTTTCCATTGAACCAAATTCTTTCAGGAATTTTTTAGCCGTTACTTCGCCAACTCCCGGTAATCCCGGAATATTATCTACGGCGTCACCCATCATTCCAAGAAAATCGATAACCTGTTCTGGTCTTTCGACTTCAAACTTTGCCAAAACCTCCGGAACTCCCCAAATTTCGATTCCGTTACCCATTCGGGCAGGTTTGTACATAAATATATTTTCAGAAACCAATTGCGCAAAATCCTTATCAGGTGTTACCATGTAAACCTTATAGTTTTGTTTTTCGGCTTGTTTGGCAATGGTTCCAATTAAATCGTCGGCTTCACAACCTGCAAGTTCAATAATTGGAATATGCATCGCTTTTAATAATTCCTGAATATAAGGAACAGCAATTTTAATAGCTTCGGGAGTTTCGTCGCGGTTAGCTTTATATTCGGCAAACATTTCTGTTCTAGCGTGGCTTCCTTCTTTATCAAAAGCAACGGCTAAATGATCAGGTTTTTCTCTTTTAATAACATCCAAAAGTGAGTTCATAAAACCCATAATTGCAGATGTATCCATTCCTTTTGAGTTGATTCTCGGGTTTTTAATAAAAGCATAATAACCACGAAAAATTAGTGCGTATGCATCTAGAAGAAAAAGGCGTTTTTGAGTTGACATATTAAAAATATTAGTCTGTAAAAATAAACAATTGGGTTCTCAAAAATCAGACTAATAAGATTTTTTTTCCACCATATACCTTATATAAGTTCATTTTAGTAGAGATGCATACGTAGAGGCGCACTGCAGTGCGTTTCCGCATTTTTAATATATAACGATTAGTTCCGTCCTATATATTAAATGAACTTATATAACTTATATGGTAGAAAAACCTGCAAAGCGTTAATATCAAGTTAATTTTTTTTATTCAGGGATTTCTTCATTTTCTCTTCATGTTACGAAGGTAATTTTGAACTGTAAAATAAAAGGTATTTAATTTTAAAATCTAGAAATCATGAGAAATTTATTGATGGTATTGACAGCAGTTTTAGGAACAAGTGCAATGGTTCATGCATTTCCTGCAAAAGAAGGTAAAACAGCTCCTGCAAAAGAAGTAAAAGCAGTAAAACAGCCAAAAAGCAAAGTTGATAAAAAAACAAAATCAGTAAAAACTGAAGCGCCTAAAGCTGAAACAGCAAAGGTAAAAAAAGAAGTGAAAAAATAATTTAGAATAAAAGGTAAATAATCTTAAAATTTAGAAATCATGAAAAAATTAATTTTATTAGCAGTAGCAGTTTTAGGAACAAGTGCAATGGTAAATGCTCAAACAACTCCAGCGCAGACAGCACCGGCAAAAGAGGTAAAAGCAACAAAACATCATCACAAAGGAAACAAAAAATCAAAAGCTGAAGCTCCAAAAGAAGAAACTGCAAACGTGAAAAAATAAGAATTGCTCTTGTTTTGTTTTCGAAGCATTGTAACGGAGGCAAAACAGGAATAATGATTATGATGAATGCGATTGAAGAAGCTGATGAAGAAATTTGTCAGCTTTTTTTATTCGTTAATTTTTTAATAATGCGCAGCGGAATTTTTGATAATTGCTTAATTTTAGTTGTGCTTAAATGCTTTGATTTATGAATGTTTTGATTGTTGAAGATAATAAAGAACTTGCTGTAGAGGTTTACGACTTTTTGTGCAATACGGGTTATATATGCAAAATTGCAAATAATTGTGCTGATGCTCTCGAAGAGTTTTCGGGAAATGATTACGATGCCATGCTGCTGGATCTTGGATTGCCGGATGGAGATGGTTTTGAAGTTTTGCAGGCTGTTCGAAAAACAAAATCAAAAATAGCGGTAATTGTGCTTACTGCCCGTGGCGAACTGGATGACAGAATTAACGGACTGCATTTGGGTGCAGATGATTATCTCACAAAACCTTTTGCTTTAACAGAACTGGCGGCGAGATTATTTGCCGTAATTCGACGTATTCATGGTTTTACATTAAATAATTTAAGTATTCACGGTTTTTTGCTTCAGCTTCAGGATTATAAAGTAAGTTTTAATGAAATTCCGGTTAGTTTAACCAAAAAGGAGTTTGATATTTTTCAGTATCTGGTTTTAAATAAAAACAGAGTTATCACGAGATTGCAATTGACAGAACATATTTGGGGCGATATTCTCGAAGTCAATTCAGATTCTAATTTTATTGATGTACACGTTCGAAATCTTCGAAAAAAATTAGACAAACATACTTCTATCGATTGGTTTGAAACGGTTCGAAATGTGGGTTATCGTATTAATGAATAAATAGATTTTTGTGAAAATAAAACACCAATTAGCTATATTTAATGCACTAACAAGATTGTTGGTGATTTTGATTATATGGCTGATGCTTCCTATTTTGGTCGAGAATGTTGTTTACAGACATATAAATAATGGTTTAATTGAGAAGAAAAAGAAATTCATAGATCATTTAAACCAAAATGAGATTAATGATTTTATTGAAAATGAAGGCGATTCAACCGAAACATATTCGCAGTTTTCTACACTTCACAGCGAATTTTTGGTGCTTTCGAGAGCTGCTGTAAAACCACATCAAAAGAAAACTTCCTTTAGTAATGAGTACCGAATTATTGAAGGTGAAGAAAACGAATATCGAATTCTGCAGCATCATTTTACTTATGAAAATCAGGATTATCAGCTGGAAATTGGGAGCAGTTTAAGCGAAGTAAAAGATCTTACTTTTATTATAAAACTTTTTATAATCATTGTTTTGGTGATTATTCTTTTGGTTACTTTTTTGGCTGATACTTTTTATATCGAATATTTATTAAAACCATTTTATAAAATTATTGATACTAAAATAAGACGGGTTAATGAACCTGAACTTTTCGATCACACGCCAATAAATGCAAAATCGAGAGATTTTAGAGAATTAGATTTGGTTTTAAACCAAATGATGGATCGTATTGCAGAACTTTTTAAGAAAGAAAAGCAATTTATCTCGAATGTTTCACATGAGCTTTTAACGCCGATTGCTTTATTGAAAAACAAACTGGAGAATTTACTTCAAAATGATTCTTTGGATGATACTGCTGTAGATAAAATTGCCGGCTCGCTCAAAACGCTGGATATGCTCAAAAAAATTATCAATAATTTACTGCTGATTTCCAGAATCGAAAACAATCAATATGAAGCAAATGAAAGTATTAATTTTCAGGAAATTATAAACGATCTGCAGGAAGATTTGCAGGATCGTATAGATGATAAAGGAATTGAGTTTGTTAATAAAATGAATGAAGAGTTTGTCTTTAGAGGAAATAAAACTTTAATACATATTTTGATTTATAATCTGGTTACCAACGCAATAAAGTATAATAAGCCAGATGGAAAAATTATAGTTTCAGATTCATTTTCAGACAATCGGTACACAATTTCCATACAAGATTTTGGTATTGGTTTAAGTGAATCTCAAATCGAAAATATTTTTAATCGATTTGCCAGAGTAACCTCAGATCAGGAAGGACAGGGCTTGGGTCTTGCTATTGCTAAGAGTATTGCGGCTTTTCATCATATAGAAATCCAAGTTAATTCTCTTATAAACGAAGGAACTACTTTTGTTTTGGTATTTCCTGAGCAGCCAAAACACAATTAAAAGTTAATTTTTTCAGATTGGTTCAATCTTCATTTTGTCTTCATTTAGTGATTCTATCTTTGAGGTATAAATAATGAAATACAAACCATAAAATTTAGAGTCATGAAAAAATTAATTTTATTAGCAGTAGCAGTTTTAGGAACTACAGCAATGGTAAATGCTCAAACAACTCCAGCTAAAGAAACTCAGACAAAAGAAGCAAAAGCGGTTAAAAAAGAAAAAAAAGCAGACAAAAAAACTAAAAAAGCAGAAGCTAAGCCAGAATCGGCAAAAGCTCAAAAATAATACAGCGTTGGGTTAATAGACTTTGTTGTAGAATAAAGGTTTTAAATAATTTGGCTGCAAAAGCTGGTAGAGAAATCTATCAGCTTTTGCTATTATTTGAGTTAAATTTTTGATAATAAAAAGCGATAAAATTTTCATTCTTTGTTACTTTGCTTAAAATTGTAAATAATGATCCTTCGTTTTGTAATTCTTTGTGCTCTTTTTTTATTTATTGAGTTCTATTCCTATCAGGCTTTTCGAACTTTAATCAAATTAAGATGGGTTTTGATAGCTTACCAAGTTATAAGTGTACTGCTTTTAATTTTTATCATTTATTCTTTTACACAATTTGACCGGTCTGTTGGGCAGACCAAGCAAACCATGTTTACAATGGGATTAATGCTTTTGGTTTATGTGCCAAAAATTGTGCTTACATTGGTAATGTTTGGTGAAGATATTTTTAGAATTGGTGCCAGTATCCTGAATTATTTCATGTACAATACACCGCGTCAGGAAATGATGCCAAACAGGCGAAAGTTTGTCAGTCAGCTGGCTTTAGGGCTTGCAGCCGTACCTTTTTTATCGCTTATTTACGGAATTTTCGAAGGTAAATATAATTTCAAAGTATTTAAGCAAACCATATTTTTTCCAGATCTTCCTGATGAATTTGACGGATTTAAAATAACTCAGATTTCAGATGTTCACAGCGGAAGTTTTGATAATCCCGATAAAATTAATTACGCCATTGATTTAATTAATCAGCAGGAAACCGACATGATTCTGTTTACGGGAGATATCGTAAATACTCATGCAAAGGAAATGCACCCGTGGCTGGAAACTTTCAAAAGAATAAAAAATTACAGATACGGAAAATTTGCTGTTTTAGGGAATCATGATTATGGAGAATATGTAACCTGGCCTTCTGAAAAAGAAAAAGAGGAAAACTTTTCTGAAATTAAAGGACTTTACGGTAAAATAGGTTTTGACCTTTTATTAAATGAAAACCGATATATTCAAAAAGGAGCTGATAAAATTGCTTTGGTTGGAGTTGAAAACTGGGGTGTAAATTTTAAAAAAGTGGGTGATTTGAATAAAGCATCAGAGAATCTTCAAAAGGAGGATTTTAAGGTTTTGATGAGTCATGATCCAAGTCATTGGGATGCTCAAATTAAAGGCCATCCTAAAAACTTTCATCTTACGTTAGCCGGCCATACACACGGAATGCAGTTCGGAATTGAAATTCCGGGGTATTTTAAATGGAGTCTGGCGCAATACATTTATAAACAATGGGCAGGGCTTTATGAAGAGGCCGGAAAATATGTATATGTTAACAGAGGATTTGGTTTTCATGCTTATCCGGGAAGAGTTGGTATTATGCCTGAAATAACGGTTATTGAACTAAAAAAGGGCAATAATGTGGCTTAATTCGTTAAAAATGCTACATTTGTATTAATTATCTCTTTTTAATAGATTAAAAGAATTAAATTTTTGGTTTTATGTCAAAATTTGGAGAACTAATAAATGCTCAGGTTCCGGTGTTAATTGATTTTTACACAGACTGGAACGAATCATCAGTATTGATGCATCCGGTAATTAAGGATGTTGCGGCTGCGCTTGGAGACAAAGCGAAGGTGATTAAAATTGATGTTGATAAAAATCAGGAACTGGCTGAAGCATTAAGAATTAAAGGACTTCCGACTTTAATGATATACAAGGAAGGACAAATGATCTGGAGACAATCTGGAGAACTTGATGCAAATACACTTATCGGAATTGTGCAGGATCAATTCGACGTATAAAAAACTTCCGAAAAGATATTATTTAAAAATTCTTAATGAATAATATCAAATTTATATCCATTCTCTTTTAAAAAATGTAGTGTTTTAGGCAGGGCAAATTTTAAATTTGGCGATGCTTTTATGCTGTCATGAAATACAATTACGCTTCCTGATTTTACATTTTTCGTAACATTTTCAAGACATTTTTGAGGTGTTATACTTTGATCAAAATCTGCACTTAACACATCCCACATTATTATTTTGTAGCCAAGCTTGCGAAGGATTTTAGATTGTGCTTTTTTAATTTTTCCGTAAGGCGGACGAAAGATTAGATTATTAGGTTTTATTTCTTCTTCTAAAACCTTAGCGCAGTTGTTTACATTTTCGATATAATCATCAGTATGGATTTTCCATCCATTTACATGATTCATTGTATGGTTTCCAATAGAGTGACCATCTTTGATTAATTTTTCGAATAAAGCCAAATTGGCTTTAATGTTTTTTCCAATACAGAAAAAGGTAGCTTTTGCGTCAAACTTCTTTAATTCAGATAAAACCCAGTCGGTTATTTCTGGAGTAGGGCCGTCATCAAAGGTTAAGTATATTTTCTTTTCATTGTTTGGAATATCCCAGCAATATTTTGAAAATACCTTTTTAATAAATGAATTAGTTTTTACCCAATAGAAGCTCATTTCTAAGTTTATTTTATACAAGTAAAAATAAAAAATGCAGCGCTTTTTATCAAGAAGCACTGCATTTTTTTAATCAATATATTTTTCGTATATTATTCTTTTTCACGTCCAAAACGTTCAAAAATATTTACATACGTATTGAATACTTTTTTGTGGTTGTCATAAAAAGCTTTGTCTTTATTTCCTTTCATTACATGCAATAAGCTTCTGTAGCGTTCAATATCCGTAATAATATCCATTGCCAGATCTGTTTGATCAGAAGAACTTAATGTTTTGTAGTAATCCAGATTTTCTCTGTATTTATTAACCAGTTTGTCTAATAAATCATGTGCTTTGGCAGTTTCTTCAACTTTGTAATATCCATCAGCAAAAGGCTCAACTAAAGAATAATAACCAAATTTATCCAAAGGCATTTTTGTCATGGCTAAATTGATTACGTTTTTAGCTTTATCAATTTTACCTTCGGCAATAAGTTCGTTCATTAAACGAGATAAGTTGGTACGATATGTAATACTATTTCTTCTGGTTTCAGGATCGTGATAAATTTTTTCACTTTCGCTGTTACCCCAATCCCATTTCATAACGATATCATACATTTTATCAGCATCAATTTGTCCCATATCCATAGGTCCGCCGTCTTTAGAAGGCACATTTCTAATAGGAACTAATTTATAAACCATACCATCTAACTGCAGGTAATCTTTCAGCCATAAGTAATCTTCATCGTCAAAAGCACCTCCGCTAAAATAAATAGGACGTTTCCAGTTGTTGTTTGCTAAAATGTCAAGCATCATCAGCCTGTTTTTGTAAAGCGCATTTCCTTTAATATCAATATCCATGTACGGAACAATTGAATCATTGTATTTAGGATTTACAACTTTGTTTTTAATGATGGTGTTTTTATCAACCGTCAATCTAATTTTATCAGTTGGATAAAAATGAATCGTCTGTCCATTTTGCAAACCTACCGTTGATTTTGGATTTTTAATGAAATCAAGGAAATCTTTGATGTTCCAGCGAGTCTCTATTTTAGGAATATGAGCAACATAATCTAAATTATCCCCAACATATTGATCGTGTGTGAAAGATATTGGTAAAGGATTAGACTCATATGCTTTAGCTTTCATTTGGTCAATATACCAATCTGTCATAAATAAGCTTGTATTTACGATTTTAACGTCGGTTCTGTAATGCTCAATTTCCTGAGCGTACCAAAGCGGGAATGTGTCATTATCTCCAATAGTAAATAAAATAGCGTCTTTATCGCAAGAACTTAAATATGCTTTTGCCATTGCAACCGCAGTATATCTGTTTGATCTGTCATGATCATCCCAGTTTTGAGAAGCCATTAAAACCGGCGCAGCTAATAAGCTTGCTGCAATAATAACGGGTCCGGCAATTTTTGGTGCTATATAATTCTTGATAGTTTCATATAAAGAATAAACCCCAAAACCTATCCAGATGGCAAATACATAGAATGATCCAACAAGTGCATAATCTCTCTCACGAGGCTCAAAAGGTCTTTCGTTCAAATAGATTTTTAAAGCAATTCCGGTAAAAAGGAATAAAGCTAAAAGAACATAAAAGCTTTTAAGATCTTTATTGGCGTGATACATCAAACCAATTAAACCTAAAATGAATGGAAGGAAATAATAAACATTTCTTCCTTTGTTGTTTAAAACATCAGAAGGTAAATTATCCTGAGAACCTAAATGCATAGAATCAAGAGCCTTAATACCACTGATCCAGTTGCCGTCTAAGTTGTCATATTTACCCTGAACATCACTTTGACGTCCAACGAAATTCCACATCAAATATCTCCAGTACATGTACCCAAATTGGTACTCAAACATAAAACTGAAGTTGTCTGCTGTAGTTGGTTTTTCGATAATTAAATAATCACCATAACTTTTTAAGAATTTAACGTAGCCTTCGTTGTCAATTTGTTTTTGAGCATAAGCATTTCTGAATTCAGAAACCGTTTTTTCAACTTCATTACGAAGCTGACCTATGGCTTTATTGTATTCTTCTTCTGTTAATTGGCTAGGGTCAATTCCGTATTTTCCTAAATCATCTTCATAATTATAGTTTGGATTGATTCGGAATTTTGGCGGATTTGTAAAACTGATATAGTTTTGAATGTGTCCGGTTTCGGTACTCCACATTCTTGGCAGAATCGTTTTTTGATTGTCATCCGTATTTTGTTCTGCGTTTTTATAATTATTGGTAATGATGTATTTACCAGTTTTATAATCTCTTTCGTAGTTAGGTTTTTTGTCTAAATAGGGAGTATTAGCATCTAAACCAGCAAAAACTTCGGTATACTGAGGTCCGTAAAACAATGGGTTTACACCGTATTGCTCACGATTGTAATACGCTAAAACTTCGGCAGCATCAGATGGTTTGTTTTCGTTGATTACCGTGTTGGCATTTGCACGTACTGGTAACATTAACCAGGTTGAAAATCCAATTAAAATAAATAAAATGCAAAGAATGATTGTGTTATAAAAAATTAACCCTTTTTGTTTTGTAAATTTTAATCCGAAATAGAAGAAAGCGATTAAAAGTAAAATCACGAAAATAGTTCCCGAATTAAAAGGTAATCCCATGCTGTTTACCATGAATATTTCGGTTTTACCAAAGAAAGCCATTGTTAAAGGCAAAAGTAACTTGAAAATAAATAATAAAATCCCTATTACTACAACATTGGCAATAATGAAATTTTTAAGAGTTACTTTTTCGTAATGTTTAAAGTAATATAGAAAACCAATAGAAGGTATAGTTAACAAAGCCATGAAGTGAACCCCAAACGAAAGCCCAACAACTAATGAGATAATCAGCAGCCATTTGTTTCCTTTTGGTTTGTCCATATCCTGCTCCCAGCGTAATCCCAGCCAAAATAATAATGCAATTAAAAGAGAAGCCATCGCATACACTTCTGCTTCGACAGCATTAAACCAGAAACTGTCTGAGAAAGTATAGGCTAGTGCTCCAACAAAAGAACTTCCTAAAATAACAATTGAATTGTTTTGGTCAATTTCTGCAAAGCGGGCTACGATTTTCTTTAAAATCATAGAAGAAGACCAAAACATAAATAAAATTGTAAATGCGCTAGAAAAAACAGACATCATATTTACCATTAAAGCAACATGCTGTGCATCGATAGCAAACATGGCAAAAAACGCACCCATCATTTGGAAAAGAGGAGCTCCCGGCGGGTGGCCTACTTCTAATTTAGCTGCTGTAGCAATGTACTCGCCACAATCCCAAAAGCTCATTGTAGGTTCGACTGTTAATGTATAGGTAATTAAAGCGATTGCAAATGCAAACCAACCAATAATTGTATTCCATTTATTGAAATTGAATTGTGCCATATTTAGGTGTTAAATTTTGTATGTTTTTCTATTCTACAAAGAAAATGTTTTTTTATGTAAAGAAACGAGCATTAACAAAAAATTCTATAAAACTGTACATAAAGAGTAATGTGTTGTGTATAAGGAGTTTTTGAAAATGAGAATTGGGAGTGAAATAAAAAAAGCTTAAAAAAATGATTTTTTTGTTTAAAAAGTTTGTAAAAACTAAATAAAGGCTTAAATTTGCACTCGCTTAATCGCACTGCTGGTCTATGGTGTAATGGTAACACTACGGTTTTTGGTGCCGTCTTTCTAGGTTCGAGTCCTAGTAGACCAACAGAAAAGCCTCTCAGAAATGAGAGGCTTTTTTTTATACAAAAAAGTTTTCTGTAAAATTTGCATAAACAAAATAAAGTTCTAATTTTGCACCCGCTTAACCGCACTGCTGGTCTATGGTGTAATGGTAACACTACGGTTTTTGGTGCCGTCTTTCTAGGTTCGAGTCCTAGTAGACCAACAGAAAAGCCTCTCGGAAATGGGAGGCTTTTTTTTATGGAATAAATTTACGAGAGAGTGTGTGTTTCTTTTGTGGGTTGAGTTTTTTTTCTTCCTTTTTATATTAATTCATTTTTTGTTGTCAAGCAGTTTTTTTTGCTTAAAGTAGTAATTGTCTTATTTTTTAACACCTGTGTATCAGTATTTTACATAAATTTGAAATTGTAAAAAAATGCTGCAGTATATTTTTTGTTTTTAACTAAATAATAATAATTCTAAAAACATTGAAGTTATGGATAATTTAAAAGAAATGAATTTTACAGAGCTGGAGTCTTCTGAAATGATTCAAGTGCGAGGTGGAGGTTTGTATGAAGATCTTCTGGCTAGAGCTAGAGAGCTATTCGGTGATGTGGTCGATGGTTTGACATTGCAAGAATTAATAGATTTGATAGGAGGAGGGGGAGATTGAAGAAATAATATCGAAATCCCTTAAATAGATTATTGTATAAAAAAAAAAAGAAGATGAGGAAGGTATTTCTCATCTTCTTTTTATTTAAATAAATTGTTGGTTGTTGAGTATAAAAAAAACTTTATGTTGAAAAGTATTTTTTTGTGAAGATTAATTAATAAACTTTATTTGTTTAAATTTTAAGTGTAATTACAGGTCTAACAGCATGATTTACCAATCCTTCACTAATGCTTCCGTTAAAGAAATGAGCAAATCCGGTTCTTCCGTGTGTACACATACCAATAATATCTGCGTCAATACTATTTGAGAAATTTATAATACCTTTTTCGATATTAGTGTCATTGTAAATATGTGTCGAATAATTGGTTAGATTAAATTCTGAAACAAATTCTTTTATGGCTTTTTCTGCTACATGTGTTGGTTTAAAGCTGTTTGGTGTACAAATTGAAACCAAATGAATTTTTGCGTCGAAGAATTTTATGAAATTCAGGAGTTTTCCAAAGGGTTTTTTGGTTTCTTCTGAAAAATCAGAGGCAAAAACAATCTTTGAGATGTTGAAATTTGGAATCTCTTTTTTGATGACCAGAACTGGAATTTCTGAATTTCGTACTACTTTTTCAGTATTCGAGCCAATTAATAATTCTTCAATTCCCGAAGATCCGTGCGATCCCATTATAATTAAATCAACATCATATTCCTTGCTAACCTGAGTAATTCCGTGTATGGGTTTGTCCATTTTTACAATTTCGGTTATCGGAATTCCATCTAAAAAAGAGCTGTTTGAGACTTTGTCCAGGGTTTCGTTGGCTTTTTTCATAAAAAGCATAGTTTCAGGAATGCTTACGCCTCCAAATATCGCGTCATTTGTTTGATGAGGCAATTCCAGCATGTGTAAAATGATGATTTCAGAATCGTTTTTTTTGGCTATTTTCGCGGCAACTTTTAAGGCATCTTCAGCATGTTCTGAAAAGTCAGTAGGTACTAAAATTCGTTTCATAATTTTTGAGTTAAATTATTAGAATATTTGTTTTCTTGAATGCTACTATAAAGATAAGAAATATTTTTAGGGCAATCTATTTATTTGATTTATAAAAAAATCACTATATTTGCACCGTTATTTATTAAAATCTAAATAATGAGGGGACTAAGTGTCCCCTCTTTTTATAAAATTATGACATTTAAAGAAAAAGTAAACGAATTAATTACAGAAGCTCTTCTGGAAAAGCCATCGATCTTTTTGATTGATCTTTCTATTTCGGATTCTTTTAAAATTAGCGTTGGTTTAGATGGAGACAATGGAGTAATGCTTCAGGATTGTATTGATGTTAGTCGTGCAATCGAGAATAATCTGGATCGTGAAGAGCAGGATTTTTCGCTTGAAGTAGCATCAGTTGGAGTAGGGTCTCCTTTGAAATTGGTAAGACAATACAAGAAAAATATTGGTAGAACGCTGATTGTTACTACAAATAATGAAAAAATTGAAGCAGAATTAGTAGAAGCTAACGATGTTTTTATAATTTTGTCTTGGAAGGCAAGAGAACCGAAAAAAGTAGGAAAAGGAAAAGAAACAGTTCAAAAAGAACAACAGATCCCTTATACAGAAATTAAAGAGGCAGTTGTTACAGTAACATTTTAATTAAAGAATTCGCATGGAAAATTTAGCATTAATCGATTCATTCTCAGAGTTTAAAGATAATAAACTTATTGATCGTGTAACGCTTATGGCAATTTTGGAGGACGTGTTTAGAAATGCATTAAAGAAAAAATACGGTTCTGATGATAATTTCGATATCATTATAAATCCTGATAAAGGAGATATGGAGATTTGGAGAAGAAGAGTTATCGTTGCTGACGAAGATCTGGATTTTGAGAACGAAGAAATTACTTTGACTGAAGCTAGAAAAATTGAAGCGGATTTTGAAATTGGAGAAGAAGTTTCTGAAGAAGTTAAATTGATTGATTTAGGAAGAAGAGCTATTTTAGCTTTACGCCAAAACTTAATATCAAAAATTCACGAACACGATAATACAAATCTTTATAAACAATTTAAAGATATTATTGGTGATATTTATACTGCCGAAGTGCACCATGTTCGCCCAAGAGTTGTTATCTTAGTAGATGATGAAGGAAACGAAATTGTACTTCCAAAAGAAAAACAAATTCCATCAGATTTTTTCCGTAAAGGAGATAATGTACGTGGAATTATTGAAAGCGTTGAATTAAAAGGAAACAAACCTCAAATTATTATGTCCAGAACTTCTGAGAAGTTTTTGGAGAAATTATTTGAGCAGGAAATTCCGGAAGTTTTCGATGGTTTAATTACAGTTAAAAATGTAGTTCGTATTCCGGGAGAAAAAGCAAAAGTTGCTGTAGACTCTTACGATGACAGAATTGATCCGGTTGGAGCTTGTGTAGGTATGAAAGGATCTCGTATTCACGGAATCGTTCGTGAATTAGGAAACGAAAATATTGATGTTATCAATTACACAAATAATATTCAATTGTTCATTACAAGAGCATTAAGCCCTGCAAAAGTTTCGTCAATTAAAATTGATGAAGAAAATAAAAGAGCTGAAGTTTTCTTGAAATTAGAAGAAGTTTCTAAAGCAATTGGTAGAGGAGGGCATAATATTAAATTGGCCGGCCAGTTAACAGGATATGAATTAGATGTAATTAGAGAAGGCGACGCTGCAAACGGCGAAGACGATGACGATGTTGAATTAACAGAGTTTTCAGATGAAATCGAAGACTGGGTTATCGAAGAGTTTGCAAAAATTGGTTTAGATACTGCAAGAAGTATTTTAAAACAAGATGTAGAAGATTTAGTAAGAAGAACAGATCTGGAAGAGGAAACAATTCTTGATGTTATTAAGATACTAAAAGAAGAGTTTGATAACTAATATCTGACTCTAACAACACAACGAAAAAGGTAATAATAAAAAGGTTATATGTCTGAAGAGAGAGTAATAAGAATAAACAAGGTTTTAAGGGAATTAAATATCTCGTTAGAAAGAGCTGTTGATTATCTAAAAGATAAGGGAATTGCTATTGATGCAAATCCAAATGCTAAAATTTCTGACAGTGAATTTAATATCCTGCAAAGCCAATTTGCGGGCGATAAGGGGAATAAGGAAGCTTCTAAAGAAGTAGGAGAAGAAAAAAGAAAAGAAAAAGAAGCATTGCGTGTTGAACGCGAGAAAGAAATTGAGGACAAACGCAGACAAGAAGAAGAGCGTCAGAAACAACAAGAAATCATCAAAGCGAGAGCTGTTGTAACTGGACCTGTTCAAGTTGGTAAAATTGATTTGAATCCGAAAAAGCCAGCTGCTGCAGAGGAGCCGGTTAAAACGGAAGAACCTAAATCTGTTACTCCGTCTCAAACAGAAAAACCTGTACAAAAAGAAACGGTACAGTCTGAGCAGTCTGCTCCTGTTGTTTCTGATGAGAAAAAGATAGAAAAACCTATTATTACAGAGAGAAAAGAAGTAAAAGCAGAGAATTCTAAAACAGCACAGGAACCTATTATTTCAACAGATCCTACAACTGCAGAAGAAACTATTACTACTCAATATCAAAAATTATCTGGAACTACTCTTACAGGACAAACAATTGACTTGTCTCAATTTAACAAGCCTAAGAAAAAGAAGGAAGATCCTAAAAATAATCAAAACAAACCAGGAGTTCCGGGAGCAGGAGGAAATAATAATAACGCTAATAAAAATAAGCGTAAAAGAATTGCTCCTAAGCCAGGTACACCAGGTGCAGTAAAACCAGCAACAGGAAATAATCCTCAAGGAGGAGGTAATCAAAATCCTAATAAGCCTGGGCAAAATAATCAAGGTGGAGGATTTAATGCTAACAGAAGCGCAAGACCAGGTTTTGTAAAAGGAAACCGTCCGGCGATTGTAGCAAAAGTTGAGCCTACCGAAGAAGAAGTAAAAAACCAAATTAGAGAAACTCTTGAAAAACTTCAAGGTAAAGGAGGAAAATCTAAAGCGGCTAAATATAGAAGAGATAAAAGAGAAACACACCGTCAGAAATCTGATGATGAACAAAGAGCTCTTGATGAAGGAAGTAAAACTATTAAAGTTACAGAATTCGTTACTGTAGGCGAAATCGCCATCATGATGGATGTGCCGATTACAAAAGTAATTGGAACTTGTATGTCACTTGGTATCATGGTAACAATGAACCAGCGTTTAGATGCTGAGACATTAACAATTGTTGCTGATGAGTTTGGTTATGATGTAGAATTTATCACTGTTGATATCGAAGAAGCAATTGAGGTTGTTGAAGATAGAGAAGAAGATTTAGTAACAAGAGCGCCAATTGTAACAGTAATGGGTCACGTTGACCACGGTAAAACATCTTTACTGGATTATATTCGTAAAGAAAATGTTATCGCTGGTGAATCTGGAGGTATTACACAGCACATTGGAGCATATGGAGTTACTTTAGATAACGGACAAAAAATTGCATTTTTAGATACTCCGGGTCACGAGGCATTTACAGCTATGCGTGCACGTGGAGCTCAGGTTACCGATATCGCTATTATTGTGGTAGCGGCGGATGATGACATCATGCCACAAACAAAAGAAGCAATTTCTCACGCACAAGCGGCGGGAGTGCCAATTATATTTGCAATCAATAAAATTGATAAACCAAATGCGAATGTTGATAAAATCAAAGAGCGTTTGGCTGGTATGAATTTACTTGTTGAAGATTGGGGTGGAAAAATTCAGTCACATGATATTTCTGCAAAAGTTGGAACAGGAGTTAAAGAATTATTAGAGAAAGTTTTATTAGAAGCTGAGATTTTAGATTTAAAATCAAATCCTAACAAAGCAGCTCAGGGAACTGTTGTTGAGGCTTATCTAGATAAAGGAAAAGGATATGTGTCTACAATTTTAGTACAACAAGGTACTTTGAAAATTGGGGATTATATGCTTGCCGGTAAACATCATGGTAAAGTTAAAGCAATGCACGATGAAAGAGGACATACAGTTTTAACTGCTGGACCTTCAACTCCGGTTTCTGTTCTAGGTTTAGACGGAGCGCCAACTGCAGGAGATAAATTTAACGTATTTGAAGATGAAAAAGAGGCAAAACAAATTGCATCTAAACGTTCTCAATTGATGCGTGAACAGTCAGTTCGTACTCAAAGACATATTACGCTTGATGAGATTGGACGTCGTATTGCTCTTGGACAGTTTAAAGAATTAAACGTTATCCTTAAAGGAGACGTGGATGGTTCTGTTGAAGCATTATCAGATTCGTTCTCTAAACTTTCTACAGAAGAAGTTCAAATCAACATTATACATAAAGGAGTTGGTGCTATTACTGAAACCGATGTTAACTTAGCATCTGCATCTGATGCGATCATTATTGGATTTAATGTTCGTCCGGCAGGAAATGCAAGACAGCTTGCAGAGAAAGAAGAAATCGATATCCGTTACTACTCTATCATTTATGCGGCAATCGATGACTTGAAAGATGCGATGGAAGGAATGCTTGCTCCAGAGATGAAAGAAGAAGTTTTAGGAACTGCTGAGATTCGTGAGATCTTCAAAATTTCTAAAGTTGGTTCAATTGCAGGATGTATGGTAACTGATGGTAAAATCTTGAGAACTTCTAAAATTAGAGTTATTAGAGATGGAGTGGTAGTCCATACAGGAGAACTAGTTGCTTTAAAACGTTTCAAAGATGATGTTAAAGAAGTAACGAAAGGTTATGACTGTGGTATTCAGATTAAAGGTTTTAATGACATTGAAATCAATGATGTGATTGAAGCTTACCACGAAGTAGCAATTAAAAAGAAATTGAAATAATATTCAATAATTCATATTTAAAGTCCCAATGAAAATTGGGACTTTTTTATTTTAGTAAATTTATTGATCCTGGTTTGATTTAGAATTGAAATAAATTTTGACCAACTTTTAGAGTTTAAATGTTATTTTTGATGTAATTAAATTTAATTGCTATGAAACGAATAGTGTACTCGGTTATTTTATTGATAGGTGTTTCTACATTTTCATTCTCTCAGGAGGCAGTAGAAAAACCAGCTCCGCCTGAAGGTAAAGGTTTAGTGGGGGATTTTTATGGTGAAGATGTTTCGTCAGCTTCAGTATCCAAAGCGATTTCTGTAGAAATGCTGGAGGATAAATTAAAAGATGCGAAAAAAGAAGAAGGGATTCTTGTAAAAGGACAGGTGACAAATGTTTGTGAAAAAAGAGGCTGCTGGATAACTCTTAAAACCGAAAATGGTTCTTCTTTCTTTGTAAAAATGAAAGATTATGCATTTTTTGTTCCGACAGCTTTGAAAGGTAAAAATGTGGTTTTAGAAGGCACAGCTGAAAAGAAGATCACCTCTGTTGATGAGCTGAAACATTATGCTAAAGATGCTAAAAAAACAAAAGCAGAAATAGATGCAATCAATACGCCAAAAGAAGAAATACGTTTTTTGGCTGGCGGTATTAAAGTGGTCAATTAGTTTTTGATTATAATATAAGGCTTCAATGAAAATTGAAGCTTTTTTTGTAAGAAAAAGAAGTTGATTAAAAGGGTTTGAGAGTGTATTTTAATCAAAAAAAAGCGGGAAAGATATTCCCGCTTTTTTTTGTCATTTGTATTTCAGATATTATTTTCCGGGTTTTAATAAAAACACACTTTTGTATTTTTTTCTAATGTCAGCTAAATTTCTTTCAGCTTCAATTCTTGTTTTGAAATTTCCAACTATGACTTTATAATTTGGGGTATTAAAGATGATGGTTCCGTCTATGTTTGTGTATTCTCTTTTAAAGTCAGACAACGTCTTTTTTGCATCTTCGCTTTTGCCGCTAAAAATTTGAATTCGATAAGAATCGTTTGTACTTATTGCTGTGTTAAATTTGCGTTTGTCGTTTAATAACTGCTCAAATTTTGGGTCCTGATTTAATGTTAAATTTTGGCTTTGAGCATGAATATTGTATGCTAATGTCAACATTGTGAATGTTAAGAAAACGTTTTTTGAAGAGGTTAAAATTCTCATAATGTGATGGTTTTTATGCAAAAATACTATTTAAAGTTTGGAAGTAAAATTTTAATATTATTTAGAATTGATATAAATTGATATTTAAGACTATTTTAAGGTTTTGAGAATAGTTCATAAGTCGTATTTTTGTGCAAGTTTTAAAAGAAGGTATTAATTTTTGTCTGATTTAGTACAGAAAAAATCATACCAAAAATTAGTAGATAATTATTATACTATATGAAAAAGGTGGGTAACCATAATTCGATCTCAAGAAAATTATTACTTAGTTTATCGCTAACGTTAATTTTCTCCCTAACTTCATTTGCTCAAGATCCTGCTGCAGCTCCTGCGGCACCTGAAGCTGCTGCGGCGCCTGCTGCTGCATCTGGTGGTGGTGATCCGGTAAAAGGGAAAGAACTTTTTAATGCAAATTGTGCTGCATGTCACAAATTAGATGCTAAATCAACAGGTCCGGCTCTTAGAGGAGTTGCTGCAAAACATGACATGGCTTGGATTTACAAGTGGGTTCATAACAGCTCTGAGGTAATTAAATCAGGTGATCCTGTTGCTGTAAAACTTTTTGAAGAGAATAATAAGTCAGTTATGACTTCTTTTCCTCAGTTATCTGAAGCAGATATTGATAATATTATCGCTTACACTTCTGAAGAGAAAAAGACACCAACTCCTGCTGTTGGAGGGGCTGCTACGCCTCCTGGGACTCAGGTTCAAGATGGTGCAATTTCTAATAATGTTATTTTAGGGGCTCTTGCTGTTGTAATGGCTATTTTGGTTGTTATGTTGTTCATGGTGAACAAAGTATTGACTAAAGTTGCTGCTAATAATGGAATAGAGGTTGCTCCGAAAGAAAGCAGAACTCCAATTTGGAAAGCTTTTGCTAAAAACCAGTTTTTGGTTTTAGTTACTGCTATATTTTTACTTTTAGCTAGTGGTTACTTTGTGTATGGATACTTAATGCAGGTTGGTGTAGATCAAAACTATGAGCCAATTCAGCCAATCCATTACTCTCATAAAATTCACGCTGGTGACAACGAAATCAATTGTAAATATTGTCACTCTGCTGCACGTGTAAGTAAAACAGCTGGTATTCCTTCTTTAAATGTTTGTATGAACTGTCATAAAAATATTTCTGAAGTTGCTGAAACTACTGCTACTGCTGAATATAGTAAAGCATTTTACGATGGAGAAATTCAAAAATTATACGATGCTGTTGGATGGGATAAGGCTAAACAGGCTTATACTGGAAAAACAAAACCGGTAAAATGGGTTCGTATTCATAATCTTCCTGATTTTGTTTACTTCAACCACTCTCAACACGTTTCTGTTGCAGGAGTTGAGTGTCAAACATGTCACGGTCCTGTGCAAGAATTTGAAATCATGAAGCAATACTCTAAATTAACAATGGGATGGTGTGTGGACTGCCACAGAAAGACTGATGTTAAGATGGAAGGAAATGCATACTATGATAAAATTCATGCTGAACTTTCTAAAAAATACGGTGTAGAGAAATTAACTGCAGCGCAAATGGGAGGTTTAGAATGCGGTAAATGCCACTATTAATCGAATTATTAAGATTTTAATATATATATACAATGTCATCAAACAAAAAATACTGGAAAAGTGTTGAGGAGCTAGAAAATAGCTCTATTGTTGAGGCGCTTAGAAATAACGAATTCGTTGAAGAGATTCCTACAGAAGAATTTCTAGGGAATGCAGATGCGTTAGCTTCATCTGGAACTTCACGTCGTGACTTTTTAAAGTACGTAGGATTTAGTACTGCAGCGGTAACACTTGCTGCCTGCGAAGGTCCTGTGCACAAGTCTATCCCTTATGTATTACAACCAGAGCAAATCATTCCTGGTGTTGCAGATTATTATGCAACTACTGTTTTTGATGGTTTTGATTTTGCAAACCTTTTGGTAAAAACTCGTGAGGGTCGTCCAATTAAAATTGAAAACAATACCATTGCTGGTGCTAATTTTTCTGCCAATGCAAGAATTCATGCGTCTATTTTAGGGTTATATGATAGTAACCGTTTGAAAGGACCATTGAAAGACGGTAAAAAAACTAGCTGGGCAACTGTTGATTTAGAAATTAAATCAAGCTTAGCTGATGCGAAAGCTAAAGGTGGTCAGGTGGTATTATTAACTAATACATTAGCAAGCCCATCTACTGAGAGATTAATAGCTGAGTTCATTGCTAAAAACCCAAATGCTAAACACGTTGTATATGATGCAGTTTCTTCATCAGATGCATTAGATGCGTTTGAAACTGTATATGGTGAAAGAGTTTTGGCTGATTATGATTTTTCTAAAGCTTCTTTAATTGTATCTGTTGGTGCTGATTTCTTAGGAGACTGGCAAGGTGGTGGATATGATGCCGGATATGCAAAAGGACGTATTCCTCAAAATGGAAAAATGTCTCGTCATTTCCAGTTTGAATCAAATATGACATTATCTGGAGCAGCTGCTGATAAGCGTGTTCCTATGACTACAGCTGATCAAAAACAAGCTTTAGTTCAAATATATAACATTATTGTTGGTGCTTCTGTTCCTGTTTCTTTAGATGCTAAATTTAAAGCAGAAGTTGTAAAAGCAGCTCAACAATTAAAAGCTGCAGGTTCTAAAGGAATCTTGGTATCTGGAATTGAAGATAAAAATGCGCAGTTATTAGTTTTAGCTATTAACCAGGCATTAGCTAGTGAAGCTTTCAGTACTGCAGGAACAAGACAAATTAGAAAAGGATCTAATGCAGTTGTAGCTCAATTAATAAAAGATATGAATGCAGGAAGTGTTCATACTTTAATTATGAGTGGAGTTAATCCAGTTTACACTTTAGCTGATTCAGCTTCATTTGTATCAGGATTGAAAAAAGTTAAAAAATCAGTTGCTTTCTCTTTAAGAGAAGATGAAACTGCTGCTATATCAAATATTGCTGCTGCAGCACCTCATTACCTAGAGTCTTGGGGAGATGTAGTAATTACAAAAGGAACTTATAGCTTAACACAGCCTACTATTCGTCCAATTTTTGATACAAAACAATTTCAAGATGTTTTATTATCATTAAATGGAATTCCTGGAAAATTCTATGATTACTTAAAAGCTAATTCAGCCGCTATTATTGCTGGTACTACATGGAATAAAGTTTTACATGATGGTGTTTTTGTAATCGGTTCAACAGCTTTAGCTGGAGGATCATTTGACTTTGCTGGTGCAGCAAATGTACTTTCAAAATCAAAACCAGCTTCTGGTCTTGAGTTAGTATTGTATACTAAAACAGGTATGGGAGATGGACAACATGCAAACAACCCTTGGTTACAAGAGTTTCCAGATCCAATCACAAGAGTTTCTTGGGATAACTATATTACTGTTTCGAATGCAGATGCTCAGAAATACAATTTATCAAACAGAATTGTAGCAAACGGAGGTTTAAATGGTAGTTATGCTACTATTACTACTGCTGACGGTAAGAAAATAGAAAACGTTCCGGTAATTGTTCAGCCAGGTCAAGCTGTAGGTACAGTTGGTTTTGCTGTAGGTTATGGACGTAAAGAAGGTCTAAAAGAAGAAATGCAGGTAGGTTTAAATGCTTACGCTTTATATACTAATTTCAATAGTGTTCAGTCTATTACCATTGCTGCGGCAAATGGAGAGCATGAGTTTGCTTGTGTTCAAGGACAAAAAACATTAATGGGTAGAGGAGATATTATTAAAGAAACTACTCTAGATGTATTTAATAAAGAAAATGCTGAACATTGGAATCCGCAACCAATGGTATCTTTAGATCACCAGGAAGTAAAAGCTACTACTGTTGATTTATGGGAATCATTTGATCGTACTACTGGACACCATTTTAATCTTTCAATTGACTTAAATGCTTGTACAGGATGTGGTGCCTGCGTAATTGCTTGTCACGCTGAAAACAACGTACCAGTTGTTGGTAAAGCAGAGGTAAGAAGAAGCCGTGATATGCACTGGTTACGTATCGATAGATACTATTCTTCTGAAAGCACTTTTGAAGGTGATAACGAAAGAAAAGAAAATATTGCTGGTTTATCTAGTTCATTATCTACTTTTAATGAAATGGAAAAAGCTGGAGATAACCCACAAGTGGCATTCCAGCCTGTAATGTGTCAGCACTGTAACCACGCACCTTGTGAAACTGTTTGTCCTGTTGCGGCAACTTCTCACGGTCGTGAAGGTCAAAACCATATGGCTTACAACAGATGTGTTGGTACTCGTTACTGTGCAAACAACTGTCCGTATAAAGTACGTCGTTTTAACTGGTTCTTATATAACAAAAACAGCGAGTTCGATTATCATATGAACGATGATTTAGGCCGTATGGTTCTTAATCCAGACGTTAACGTACGTTCTCGTGGTGTTATGGAGAAATGTTCTATGTGTATCCAAATGACACAAGCTACTAAATTAAAAGCTAAAAACGAAGGCCGTCCAGTAAGAGATGGTGAATTCCAAACAGCTTGTTCTAGTGCTTGTTCTTCAGGAGCAATGATATTTGGTGATGTAAATGATAAAGAAAGTAAAGTTGCTAAATTAGCTGCTGACGAAAGATCATACCACTTATTAGAGCATGTAGGTACAAAACCTAATGTGGTTTACCATGTTAAAGTTAGAAATACTTAGTAAAATTATTAATTAAGAAACAATATAAAGGATTATGTCGTCTCATTACGAAGCACCCATTAGAAAACCTTTAGTTATAGGTGATAAATCATATCACGATGTAACTGTAGATGTGGCAGCACCTGTTGAAGGACCTGCAAATAAACAATGGTGGATTGTATTTACAATCGCATTAGTAGCCTTCCTTTGGGGGTTAGGTTGTATAATTTACACCGTATCTACCGGTATCGGAACATGGGGATTAAATAAAACAGTAGGTTGGGCTTGGGATATCACTAACTTCGTTTGGTGGGTAGGTATTGGTCACGCCGGAACATTAATTTCTGCGGTATTATTACTTTTCCGTCAACGTTGGAGAATGGCTATTAACCGTTCTGCGGAAGCTATGACAATCTTCTCGGTAGTTCAGGCTGGTTTATTCCCAATTATTCACATGGGTCGTCCATGGTTAGCATACTGGGTATTACCTATTCCAAACCAATTTGGATCTCTTTGGGTAAACTTTAACTCACCTTTACTTTGGGACGTATTCGCAATTTCAACGTATCTTTCAGTATCATTAGTTTTCTGGTGGACTGGTTTATTGCCTGACTTTGCAATGCTTCGTGATAGAGCTATAACTCCATTTAATAAAAGAGTTTATTCTATCTTAAGTTTTGGATGGAGCGGTAGAGCAAAAGACTGGCAGCGTTTTGAAGAAGTATCTTTAGTATTAGCTGGTTTAGCAACGCCTCTTGTACTTTCTGTACATACAATTGTATCTATGGACTTTGCTACTTCTGTAATTCCAGGATGGCATACAACAATTTTTCCTCCATACTTCGTTGCTGGAGCGGTATTCTCAGGATTCGCGATGGTAAATACCCTGCTTATCGTTATGAGAAAAGTTTCTAACCTTGAAGCATACATCACATTACAGCATATCGAGTTAATGAATATCATTATCATGATTACTGGTTCTATCGTTGGTGTGGCTTATATCACTGAGTTATTCGTAGCTTGGTATTCAGGTGTAGAATATGAGCAATATGCATTCTTAAACAGAGCTACTGGCCCTTACTGGTGGGCATATTGGTCAATGATGACTTGTAACGTTTTCTCTCCACAATTTATGTGGTTCAAGAAATTAAGAACAAGTATCATGTTTTCATTTATTATTTCGATTGTAGTAAACATCGGAATGTGGTTTGAAAGATTCGTAATTATTGTTACTTCTTTACATAGAGATTACCTTCCATCTTCTTGGACAATGTTCTCACCAACATTTGTTGATATTGGAATTTTCATTGGAACAATTGGTTTCTTCTTCGTATTGTTTTTATTATACTCTAGAACATTCCCTGTAATTGCTCAGGCAGAGGTTAAAACAATTTTGAAAGGAACAGGAGATAATTACGTTAGAGAAAGAGCAAATAAAGATTCACATCATGAGTAATAAAGTAATATACGCCATTTATAATGACGATGATATTTTGATGGATGCAGTAAAGAAAACTAGAGCTGCTCATCATCATATTGAAGAGGTTTTTACTCCATTCCCAGTTCACGGATTGGATAAAGCCATGGGTTTAGCACCAACAAGATTAGCAATTTGTGCTTTCCTATATGGATGTGTTGGTATTTCTGTTGCAACAACAATGATGGGATACATCATGATTCATGACTGGCCGCAGGATATTGGAGGTAAACCAAGTTTTAGTTTCATCCAGAACATGCCATCTTTTGTGCCGATTATGTTTGAGATGACAGTATTTTTTGCTGCTCACTTAATGGTAATTACTTTCTATATGAGAAGTAGATTATGGCCATTTAAAGAAGCTGAAAATCCTGATGTGAGAACAACAGATGACCATTTCTTAATGGAAGTTGCTGTAAATAATAACGAAGCAGAACTTGTTTCTTTTTTCGAAGGTACAGGAGCTGTAGAAGTTAAAGTAATTGAAAAGAATTAATTGTAGCTATGAAAAGGATATATAAAATAACACTTTTAGTTGGTATAACTATTTTAGTTTCATCTTGCCACAATAATTCGGCACCAAACTATCAGTATTTTCCAAATATGTATGAGTCTGTAGCTTATGAGCCATATACAGAAGCAGCAATATTTAAAGGAGGGAAAGAAGGACAACTTCCTGTTGCAGGAACTATTAATAGAGGTTTTGAACCTTATGAATATGAAAATTCAACGGCAGGTTATGAATTAGCAAAAGCTAATTTAAAATCTCCTTTGACTGAAGAAGAGAGAAATTCTGGAAAAGGTAAAGAACTTTTCGAAATTTATTGTATCAGCTGCCATGGTGCAACTGGTAACGGTAAAGGTAAATTGGTTGAAAGAGAAAAATTTCTTGGAGTACCTAACTATAAAGACAGAGATATTACTGAAGGAAGTATATTTCATGTTGAAACTTATGGTTTGAATGCAATGGGTTCACATGCAAATCAATTAAGTGCCCATGAACGTTGGTTAGTTGCTGACTATGTTCTAAAACTAAGAAGCCAATTATAATTGTTGAACAAACTGATCGTAATAGATATGTATACATTTTCAAGTAAATTAAAAACTTTTTCTATCATCTTAATGGTTTTGGGACTATTAGGAATTGGGTATGGTTTTTTAAGTGCACCTAAAGATATTCAAGAAGTTGAAAAAATACTAGCTGCTGAGGCTCATGGAGAACATGGTGCTGCTCATGCGGAGTCTGCAGAGACTTCTCATAAAGAAGCAGGACACCATGAAGCTGCTGAAGCTTCGCATGAAGAACATAAAGGAGGAGAGCATGCTAAAGTTGGTGCAGCTGATGAGCACACAGAACATTTAAATCATGTTTTACACCAATTACAGAACAAACCTTGGTCTGCTTTATATGTAGCATGTATTTTCTTTTTACTGCTTTCAATGGGAGTTTTAGCTTTTTATGCTATTCAACAAGTTGCTCAGGCAGGTTGGTCTCCGGTTTTATTTAGAGTTATGCAAGGAATAACAGCTTATTTACCTGCAGGTTCTATTATCTTTTTTATCATTTTAGTTTTATGTGGATTGCACTTTAATCATATTTTTGTATGGTTAGGTGAAGGTGTTACAGATCCTAAAAGCCCTAATTATGATGAAATTATTGCTGGAAAATCAGGATATTTAAATTTTCCTTTCTGGATTGTAAGAGCTGCTATCTTTTTAGCAGGATGGAATTTATATCGTTATTTCTCTAGAAAAAACTGTTTAGCTCAAGATGAAGCTAACGATGATCTAAACTACAAAAAGAACTTTAAGTTATCTGCTGGTTTCTTAGTATTCTTTATCGTTTCTGAGTCTATCATGGCTTGGGATTGGATTATGTCATTTGATCCACACTGGTTCAGTACTTTATTCGCATGGTATGTATTTGCTTCTTTCTTTGTAAGCGGTATCACAACTATTGCATTAGTTACTTTATACTTAAAATCTAAAGGATATTTAGAGTACGTAAATACAAGCCACATTCACGATTTAGCTAAATTCATGTTTGGTATTAGTGTTTTTTGGACTTATTTATGGTTCTCTCAATTCATGTTGATCTGGTATGCTAATATTCCAGAAGAGGTAACTTACTTTGTAACAAGAATCCAATTATATAACTTACCTTTCTTTGGTGCTGTTGTTATGAATTTTGTTTTCCCATTATTAATATTAATTAATACAGATTTCAAACGTCTAAGCTGGGTTGTTGTTATGGCAGGTATCGTAATATTATTAGGTCACTATGTTGATTTCTTTAATATGATTATGCCAGGTACAGTTGGAGATAAGTGGTTTATTGGAGTTCCTGAAATTGCTTCTATTCTTTTCTTCTTAGGTTTATTTATATTTGTTGTATTTACTGCATTAACTAAATCTCCTTTGCTTGCAAAAAGAAATCCTTTCATTGAAGAAAGTAAACATTTTCATTATTAATATTTAAAGAAGTAAACAGATGACAAGTTTGTTGGTAATTATAGTTTTAGTTTTATTAGCAGTTGCATTGTGGCAATTGACCAAGATATTTGATCTTACTCAAGTAGGATCTGCTTCGGACGATTCTCAGGTTGCATCAGATAATGACAATAACATTCAGGGATATATTATGTTTGGCTTTTTAGCTTTCATTTATATATTTACTATTTATGGTTTACTAAAATGGGGTAATTTGGCACTTCATACTCCTGCTTCAGAGCACGGTGGTTTAGTAGATAATTTAATGAATATTACTTGGGTTTTAATTTTTACAGTTCAGGTTATTACTCAAGGTTTATTATACTGGTTTTCTTTTAAATATAAAGGGAATAAAGATAAAAAAGCATTATTCTTTGCTGATAGTAATAAATTAGAAGCAATTTGGAGTATCATTCCTTCTGTAGTTTTAGCATGTTTAATTCTTTATGGATTATATGCTTGGAATAACATCATGTTTGTTGATAAAGATGAAGATGTAATTGAAATCGAATTATACGCACAACAGTTCAAATGGACTGCAAGATATGGTGGAGCTGATAATACTTTAGGTAAAGCTAACGTTCGTTTGATTGAAGGTGTTAACACTTTAGGTGTTGATATGTCTGATCCAAATTCTGCAGATGATATTGTAGTTTCTGAATTACATATTCCTAAAGGGAAAAAGGTTCACTTCAAAATGCGTTCTCAAGACGTTTTACACTCAGCTTATATGCCTCACTTTAGAGCGCAGATGAACTGTGTTCCAGGGATGGTTACAGAATTTGCTTTCGTTCCAACTTACACTACTGCTGAGTACAGAGAGTTAGATTTTATGAAAGAAAAAGTAGCACACATCAACAAACTTAGAGCAGAAAAAAGTGTAGAGTTAGTTGCAAAAGGTGGTACGGCTTTAGATCCTTATACATTTGATTTCTTATTATTATGTAATAAAATCTGTGGAGCTTCTCATTATAACATGCAAATGAAAGTTGTAGTTGATACTCCGGAAGAATATAAAAAATGGTTAAGTGAAAAAACAACTTTAACTGAAGATATCAAAGCGGCGGCGGCTGCTGAGAAACCAGCTGAAGAAGCAAAAGCTACTACAACAGATACAACTGCTAAAGTAACAGATACTGTAAAAGCGGTTATTGATACTGTAAAAGCAGCTGTAGCTAAAGTTGCTATGAAATAATATAATTAAGAAAATTTAAAGTACAAATATATGTCAGCAGAAGCGCACGGTCACGATCACGGACACGATCACGAGCACGAACATCATCATAAAGACACGTTCATTACTAAATATATTTTTAGTATTGATCACAAAATGATTGCTAAACAATACTTGATTACTGGTATTGTTATGGGAGTTATTGGTATTGCAATGTCCTTGCTTTTCAGAATGCAATTAGCGTGGCCAGAAGAGTCTTTTAAAATATTTAATGTTTTATTAGGAGATAAATTTGCACCAAATGGTGTAATGGCTAATGATATTTATCTAGCTTTAGTTACAATTCACGGAACCATAATGGTATTCTTTGTATTGACGGCAGGTTTGAGTGGAACTTTTAGTAACTTACTTATTCCTCTTCAAATTGGAGCACGAGATATGGCATCTGGATTTATGAATATGATTTCATACTGGTTGTTCTTCTTATCAGCTGTAGTAATGTTATGTTCTTTATTTGTTGAAGCTGGACCAGCTTCTGCAGGTTGGACAATTTACCCTCCATTAAGTGCTTTACCACAAGCTATTCCAGGTTCTGGTGCAGGTATGACTTTATGGTTAGTTTCAATGGCTATCTTTATTGCATCTTCATTAATGGGATCATTAAACTACATTGTAACAGTTATTAACTTAAGAACTAAAGGAATGTCTATGACAAGACTTCCTCTTACTATCTGGACATTTTTCGTAACAGCTATTATTGGTGTTATTTCATTCCCGGTATTATTATCAGCAGCTTTATTATTGATTTTTGATAGAAGTTTTGGAACTTCATTCTTCTTGTCTGATATTTATATTGCTGGAGAAGTTTTACACTATCAAGGTGGATCTCCGGTTTTATTTGAGCACTTATTCTGGTTCTTAGGTCACCCTGAGGTTTACATCGTAATTTTACCAGCGATGGGTCTTGTTTCTGAAATTATGTCTACAAACGCTCGTAAACCAATCTTTGGTTATAGAGCGATGATTATGTCAGTTCTTGCTATTGCATTTTTATCTACGATCGTTTGGGGTCACCACATGTTTATTTCAGGTATGAATCCTTTCTTAGGATCTGTATTTACATTTACTACTTTATTGATCGCAATTCCATCTGCTGTAAAAGCTTTTAACTGGATTACGACTCTTTGGAAAGGTAACTTACAATTCAACCCTGCAATGTTATTCTCTATTGGAATGGTTTCTACTTTCATTACTGGAGGTTTAACAGGAATCATTTTAGGAGATAGTACTTTAGATATTAACGTTCACGATACTTACTTCGTAATTGCTCACTTTCACTTAGTAATGGGTATCTCTGCACTTTACGGAATGTTTGCTGGTATTTACCACTGGTTCCCTAAAATGTACGGAAGAATGTTAAACAAAAACTTAGGTTATATTCACTTCTGGGTAACAGCAGTATGTGCTTACGGAGTTTTCTTCCCAATGCACTTTATTGGATTAGCTGGTTTACCAAGACGTTACTATACAAATACTAACTTCCCATTATTTGACGATTTACAAAATGTGAATGTTTTAATTACAACATTCGCTCTTGTAGGAGGTGCATTCCAGTTAGTATTCTTATACAACTTCTTTAGTAGTATTTTCTACGGTAAGAAAGCGGTTCAAAATCCATGGAAATCTACAACTTTAGAGTGGACTACTCCAGTTGAGCATATTCACGGAAACTGGCCAGGAGAAATTCCTCATGTATACCGTTGGCCGTATGACTACAGTAACCCAAATCATGATGTAGATTTTGTTCCTCAAAATGTACCAATGAAAGAAGGTGAAGAAGTTTTACACCACTAAAAAATATTAAAAAAGACTGTCAGAAATGACAGTCTTTTTTGTTTAGTTAAAGTTTTAATCCTTCAGTTTTACTATTTTATCAAACTAATTACTTTCTATATCTTTGTAAGATGAATGAAAATCTTGATCCTACTACAAAAGGATATAACTCAGAAGAATTAGATCTTGAAAAAAGATTGCGTCCGCTGTCATTTGATGATTTTGCCGGTCAGGACCAGGTTTTAGAAAATTTAAAAGTTTTTGTTGCCGCCGCAAATCAGCGAGGTGAGGCTTTAGATCATGCTTTATTTCATGGCCCTCCCGGACTTGGTAAAACAACCTTGGCTAATATTCTGGCGAATGAATTACAAGTAGGAATTAAAATTACTTCTGGACCTGTTTTAGACAAACCAGGCGATCTTGCCGGATTATTAACTAATCTTGATGAGAGAGATGTTTTGTTTATTGACGAAATTCATCGTTTGAGCCCAATTGTCGAAGAGTATTTATATTCGGCAATGGAAGATTTTAAAATTGATATTATGATAGAATCTGGCCCTAATGCCAGAACTGTACAAATCAATTTGAATCCGTTTACATTAGTTGGTGCTACTACACGTTCGGGATTATTGACAGCACCAATGCGTGCTCGTTTCGGAATTTCATCACGTTTGCAATATTATTCTACAGAACTTTTAACGACAATTGTTGAAAGAAGTGCTTCAATATTAAAAATGCCAATTGACTTAGAAGCGGCAATTGAAATTGCAGGTAGAAGTCGTGGTACACCGCGTATTGCAAATGCATTATTGCGCAGAGTTAGAGACTTTGCTCAAATTAAAGGTAACGGAACTATTGATCTTGAAATTTCGCGTTATGCCTTAAAAGCATTGAATGTGGATGCTCATGGTTTAGATGAAATGGATAATAAGATATTGCTGACTATTATTAATAAATTTAAAGGCGGTCCTGTTGGTCTTTCAACTTTGGCAACAGCCGTGTCTGAGAGCAGCGAAACTATCGAAGAAGTTTATGAGCCTTTTTTAATTCAGGAGGGATTTATCATGCGTACTCCTCGAGGGCGTGAAGTTACTGAGAAAGCATATAAGCATTTAGGGAAGATAAATACCAATATTCAAGGAGGATTATTCTAAAGTTATACCATGAGATATTTCATTTTATTTTTGCTATTTGGTTCTTTAAGCGCATTTGGACAAACTCAAAAGATTTCTCATTTTAGTTACGGAAAATCACCGCAGCAAATTCTTGATTTGTATACTCCAAATAAAGATTTAAAAAATTTACCGGTTGTTATCCTTCTGCATGGAGGTGCATGGTCAATGGGCGGACTTGAATACACAAGCAAACATGCTCAGGATATATGCAATCAAGGCTTTATTGTGGCCAATGTAGATTATCGTTATGTAACAGATAAAATTTCGGCTAAAGATTTATTAGATGATATCGATAAGGCCGTTAGTTATGTTTCTAATCTTTCTGGCAAATATGGATATGCTAAAAATGGATATCATATTGTCGGAATTAGTGCCGGAGCTCATTTATCATTATTATACGGATTTACTAAAAAGAATATGAAGTCCATTACGGCACTTTGCGCACCTTCAAGACTGGATTCTCCTGAAGCATTAGAATTCATGAAAAATAATGGACATCTGGATATTATTGAAAAACTATCGGGAGCCAAAATTGAAGCAAAAGGAACTAATTCTGCATTAATTAAAATAAGTCCGTTTAATAACATTTCGAATATACCAACAATACTTATTCATGGTAATGCTGATAATTTGGTGAATGTAAGCCAATCTCAAAACCTTTATGCTGAATTAAAAAGAAAAGGAGTAGAAGCAAAACTCATAATAAGAGAAGGTAAAGGACATGATGTTGGAATGAATACGCCTGATACCGAAATTCAGAATATAAAAGATATTACTGATTGGATTGTGCAGCACAATAAATAAACACCAATGTTAATATTGGATTGTTTTAATTCTATTAAAAATGCTAAATCGTATAAACTATACTTACCCTCATAAATTATCGATAATTAGATTTTTGAAAGACGCCGAAGGTGTTCGAAGAAATCCGATTCCTTTTCATAAAAGATATTTTGAGAAATTTGGAGATTCTTTTTCTATTAAAATAGGTTTTTCTAAGCACATTATTTTGTCGAGAGATAATGAAATTGCACAATACATTTTAGTTAAGAATCAAAAAAAATATTACAAATCTAAATTTCAGTCTGTATATCTTTCTAAATATTTAGGAAAAGGTCTTTTGACCAGTGATGGTGATTTTTGGTTGAAACAAAGAAGACTTATTCAGCCGGCATTTCATAAACAAAAAATGAATCAGCTGGTTGAAAATATGAGCAAAACGATTGCTTTAGAATTAGATAATTTGGTAGAAGAAAAGACGATTGATCTTTTTCCTGTCATGAGTAATCTGACTTTTAATGTGGTTGCAAAATCGTTATTTCAATTGTCAACTGCAGAGAATAAATTTCAGCGTATAAAATATATTATTGAAGAGGTTCAGAATTTTTTAATTAAAGAAATCCGACTTCCGCATAAAGCATGGTGGTTTTCATTGACCGGACAGGTAAAGAAACATCTTAAATTAGCAGAGGAGAATAATAAAATTATTCAGGAAATTATTGAAGAAAGAAAATCATCGGGAGAAGAAATAAATGATTTACTGAATATGCTTTTGGAAACCAGATATGAAGATACTGGCGAAAGTATGTCAATGGAACAGTTGATCGATGAAATCAAAGTTTTGTTTATTGCCGGACACGAAACAACAGCTAATGCTTTAACTTTTACGTTGCATCTTTTGGGCAGAAATCCTGAAGTGCAGCAAAAGATATTGGATGAGATTGTCGAAATTGAATCACAAACTGATAATGTGATTGAACAGCTTCAGAAAATGACTTATATAAACGCTGTTTTGAATGAATCAATGCGTTTATACCCGCCGGCCTGGATTACTGACAGACAAAATCTGGAAGATGATTTATTGGTTAATTTTAAAATTAAAAAAGGAACATTAATCGGAGTTTCTTTTTACGAATTACATCGTAATCCTAAATATTGGAACAATCCTGATGAATTTATCCCGGAACGATTTCTTGGAGAACAAAAGAAGCAATCTATGCAGTATTTTTATCCTTTTGGAGCCGGACCAAGAATGTGCATAGGAACCGGGTTTGCTATTTATGAAATGTGTTTAACCATCTCACAAATTGTAAAAAAGTACACTATTAAATCGGATAATGAAAGTGTCCAGTTTAATCCATTAATTACTTTAAAGCCTGTTAATGTTGAAGTTTCATTTTCTAAACGATGAGTATCAATTCAAAAGAAACATATTCAAAATTTATAAAAGCCGAAGCCAAAAGACTAGGTTTTCTTTCTTGCGGAATATCTAAAGCAGGTTTTCTGGAACAAGAAGCACCTCGACTTGAAAAATGGTTAAAGAATAATCATAACGGTCAAATGGCTTATATGGAAAACCATTTTGATAAGCGTTTAGATCCCACTTTATTAGTTGATGATGCTAAAAGTGTTGTCTCTCTTTTGCTTAATTATTACCCGTCTGAAACTCAAAATGAGGAAAGTTTTAAAATTTCTAAATATGCTTACGGGCAGGATTATCATTTTGTTATAAAAGAAAAATTAAAAGAGTTTCTTCATTCGATTCAGGAAAATATCGGTGAAGTATCAGGCCGTGCATTTGTTGATTCGGCACCCGTTTTAGACAAAGCCTGGGCTGCAAAAAGCGGTTTAGGCTGGATTGGAAAAAACAGTAATTTAATAACACAAAAAGTTGGCTCTTTTTATTTTATAGCCGAACTTATTTTAGACCTTGATTTAGAATACGATCATGCGGTAACAGACCATTGCGGTTCTTGTACTGCCTGTATAGATGCATGTCCTACACAGGCAATTCTTGCACCTTATATTGTAGATGGCAGCAAATGTATTTCTTATTATACAATCGAACTCAAAGAAAATATTCCGAATGATATGAAAGGAAAGTTCGATGAATGGATGTTTGGCTGTGATACATGTCAGGATGTCTGCCCATGGAATAGGTTTTCTAAACCGCATTCTGAACCACTTTTTAATCCCAATCCGGAACTTCTTTCTTTTTCAAAAAAGGATTGGACAGAAATTACTGAAGAAACTTTTCGAGTAGTTTTTAAAAATTCTCCTATAAAAAGAACAAAATTTGACGGACTTAAAAGAAATATTAATTTCTTAAAATAAAGTCCAGACAAAAATGTTTTCTTACAACTTTTAAGAATTTTTTATTCCAAATCGTTTTGTTTTTAAATATCTGTTTTTCAGTGTTTTAATAACAAAATAATACATTTTTTCTTTAATGAATTTGTAAGGCAATATTGTGTTTTTGTTACTAAAATCTTCAAAAATTAAATTTTCATTAAAAAATTAAGAAATTTCTGCAATAATCTTGCTGAATTATTATGTTTATTGACTTGTTAAAGTTAAGTTATTTTAAAGAAAAGTGTATTTCAACGTTTTTCTTTGTAGTTGGTCGAGTAATGTAGCTAGTATTGAGGTCTTTATATATTTTCGCTGCTCCAAAACTACTAATTTAATCTAAAGACGACTATGTGTCTTGAACCTAAAAAACTTATGGTCTGCACACCATCCTATTTTTTCGATGTTGAAAAAAGTTTTTTCAATTATCAGAAATCCAATCTTTTTAATTTTTCGTATCTGCTAAATATTCTGAAAACCAACATCTGGAATTCAGACGCTATAATTTCTATTACTCAAATTAACACGGAGTCTGTCTATGCGTAACTTTACTTTTAATTGGTTTAAATTCTTTAAATCAAGTTTTCTTATTTTACTTTTTTCATTGATCAGTAATACTGCTTCAGCTCAATTTTATACGAAGCATTATATTGCGCCTGCTCCATGGCAATATTTTAATAAAGCAAATGAAATTGTAATTGCTACAAATTCAACAACTACAGTAAATATTACTTTATCAAAAAGTAATGGTACTCTGGTAACGAATTTAACTGCAGTAAAAGGCACTCCGGCGGTTTATAGATTTACTGGTCTGCCAAAAGATACACCAGCTTTTGCTTTAAATACTATTTTAAACGGAGCGGGATTAATAATTAATGCCAGCGCTCCGGTTTCTATTAACTTGCGAAATGTTGCTTCTGATGCTTTAGGAGGTGATGGAAGTGATCAGGATATAAAAGGAAATGCGGCATTAACCAGTTTTGGAGACGCCGGTATTGGAATTAGATTTAGAGTAGGTTATTACAGAGACGGTTCTTTAGGAAATTTTGGCGGTTTTGGAGATCAGCGCCCTATTTACAGCATTATGGCTACTGCTGATAATACAACAGTAAAAATTAATAATGCTACTGTAACGACTTTAAATTCAGGACAAAGTTATTTGTTTAAAGCGGCTATAGGAACACTGGTAGAATCTTCAAATCCTGTTGTAATGAATACTTCAGCAGCTATAGATACGCCAGATGGTTGTGGGGATGGAGCTTTTAACCAGATTCCGCCGGAAGCAGTTTTAGGAACAGAATATTTTATTGAAAGAGGAAAAGGAAACGATACTGCAGAACAGACTACAGTTGTTGCTACAAAAGACAATACAGCTTTAACAATAGATACTTACTCTACAACGGGAGCATTAACAGGAACAGTTAACGTAACATTAGCAACAGCAGGAAGCTTTTATACTTTCCGCAATGGGGTTTCTAACACGAGTTTTACAGCATCTCGTGTTTTTGCAGATAAAAAAGTTGTGGTATACTCTGGGACAGCTCAATCATGTGAGGTTGATATTTCGACAATTGCACCTGTATCAGAATGTGGAGGATCTAACTTTATAGAAACTGCAAAATTTAGAAACTACGGTACAGGTTCACTTCCTTATTTTGGATATATACTTTTAAGAAGTGCTACTGATCCCGTAATGGTAAACGGAACAAATATTGAAACGATAAGTGGTATTACAGCGCGTCATCAATTAGGAACAACAGGCTGGTACATCATTAATTTTGAAGATACACAAATAGGAAGTCCAAATATTCTTTCTATTTCAAGTGCTGCAAAATTAACTGTTTCGATTGTACAGCAAGGAGGAGGATTCTCAATGGCAGGATTTTTCTCTAATTTTGCCGTTCAGCCAGAAGATCCTACTATGACTTATATTTCTGGTGGAGGCTGTACTAACAATAAAGCAGAATTAACAACACCTGCTGGTTTTGCACCTTATCAGTGGTATTTTAATGGAACGGCAATTGCAGGAGCTAATTCAGCAACTTATACAGCTACAAAAACAGGAGCTTATTCTGTAGCATCAACTTTAACATGTGGAGCTCAGACTCAATCAAAACCTGTTAGTGTTACTTTATGTACTGATTTAGGAATTACTAAAACAGTAGATAATGCTTCACCATGTATTGGATCAAATGTTGAATTTACCCTTACTGTAAGTAATTTAGGAGGAAACAATATTTCAGGAGTTTCTGTAAACGATGTACTTCCTTCAGGTTATACTTTTGTAAGCTCGACAACAGCGGCTGGAGCTTACGATTCGGCAACAGGTATTTGGAGTATTGGAGATGTAGATGCTCAAACTTCTAAAACATTAAAAATTGTTGCAACGATTAATGCATCAGGAAATTATACTAATACAGCATCATTACCTGCTTCGATAGATACCAATACAGCAAACAATTCAGCTAGTGCTGCGGTAACACCAAAATCATCAAATCTTATTATTACTAATCCAGCTGCAGTTTGTGCACCTGCTACGATTGATTTAACGGCTCCGGCAGTTACGGCAGGAAGTACGCCTAATATGACACTTTCATATTGGACAGATGCAGCTGCAACGACAGCCTATACAACGCCAAGTGCTGTTACTGCTTCGGGAACGTATTATATAAAAGCGGTTTCTGCTGATGGATGTCAGTTTATTAAACCAGTTGTTGTAACAATCAATGCACAGCCAAGTACACCTACAATTAGCGTTAATTCAGGCTCAGCTACTTGTACAACTGCCGGAAATACAGTTTTGAGATCAAGTAATGCAGGTACAGGAGGTACTTATTTATGGTCAACAGGAGAAACAACAAGAAATATTACAATTAATACTGAAGGGAGTTATAGTGTTAAAGTCATTAATAGTTCAGGTTGCGCGAGTAATAGTTCAGCAGTAACAGTAGTAACTTTTACACCGGCAGCTCCAGCGGCTTCTGCTCAGACATTTTGTTCTTCTGAAAATAAAAAAGTTAGTGATTTAGTTGCCTCAGGAACTAATTTGAAGTGGTACAGCGGAGCAAGTGGAGGATCAGCGCTTCCTGCGTCTCAAGTATTGGCAACAGGTAATTACTATGTTAGCCAGACAGTAAATAGCTGCGAAAGTTCAAGAACTCAGGTAGCAGTGACAATAAATACAACTTCATCAGCTCCGGTTGCATCATCTCCTCAGACATTTTGTGCAGCTGATAATAAAAGAGTTAGTGATTTAGTAGCTACAGGAACTAATCTTCAATGGTATAATGTATCTTCAGGAGGTTCAGCACTTCCAACAAATCAAGTTTTAGCTACTGGAAACTATTATGTAAGCCAAACGGCAAACAGTTGTGGAGAAAGTGCAAGAACTTTAGTAGCGGTTACTATTAATACAGTTCCAGCAGCACCAACAGCATCTTCTCAGACATTTTGTGCAACGGATGCTAAAAAAGTAAGCGACTTGGTTGCGACAGGAACAAACTTAAAATGGTACAACGCATCGACAAACGGAACTTTATATACGGGTACAGAGACTTTGGTTACAGGAACCTATTATGTAAGCCAAAGCACTAATAGTTGTGGAGAAAGCCCTAGAACTTCGGTATCAGTTACTGTAAATAATACAGCGGCTCCAACAGCATCTTCACAAACTTTCTGTGCAATTGATGCTAAAAAAGTTAGTGATTTAGTAGCAACAGGAACTAACAAAAAATGGTATAGTGCAAGTACAGGCGGAACACTTTATACAGGAACTGAAACTCTAACATCAGGAAATTATTATGTAAGCCAAACTTTAAACAGCTGCGAAAGTACAAGAACTTTAGTAGCCGTTACGGTAAATAATACAGCAGCTCCTACAGCATCTTCACAATCTTTTTGTGTTGCAGATAATAAAAAAGTTAGTGATTTAGTAGCAACAGGAACTAATTTAAAATGGTACAATGCAAGTACTGGTGGAACACTTTACACAGGAACAGAAACATTAACATCTGGGAATTATTATGTAAGCCAAACTGTTGGTGGTTGTGAAAGTGCAAGAACATTAGTATCAGTAACAGTAAACCCAACACCGTCTGCGCCAACCATTACTGCAGATGGACCAACTACATTTTGCTCAGGAGGAAGTGTTACTTTAACTTCAAGCGGCGGAAATAGTTATGTATGGTCAACAGGAGCTACTACACAGTCAATTACTGTATCAGCTTCAGGAAATTATAGTGTAAGAATAGGAAATGCTTCAGGATGTTTAAGTGCAGCTTCTGCAGCTACATCAGTAACGACAAATCCAATTCCAGCAGTTCCGACTTTAGGTACTGTTACTCAACCTACATGTTCAACAGCAACGGGAAGTTTTACAATTACAAACTACAGCGCTTCTAATACTTATACAGTAAGCCCATCAACAGGGGTTACCCAGTCAGGAAACACCATTACAGCTCCGGCAGGAAGTTATACTGTAACGGCTACAGCAAATGGATGTACTTCTGCAGCTTCAACAGCGGCGGTTGTTAACTCTCAGCCAGCTACACCGGCAGTTCCGACTTTAGGTACTGTTACTCAGCCGACATGTTCAACAGCGACAGGAAGTTTTACAATTACTAACTACAGTGCTTCGAATACTTATACAGTAAGCCCTTCAACAGGGGTTACCCAGTCAGGAAACACCATTACAGCTCCGGCAGGAAGTTATACGGTTACCGCTACGGCAAACGGATGTACTTCTGCAGCTTCAACAGCAGCGGTTGTTAATTCACAGCCAGCTACACCGGCAGTTCCGACTTTAGGAACAGTTACACAGCCGACATGTTCAACAGCAACGGGAAGTTTTACAATTACCAATTACAGCGCTTCTAATACATATACGGTAAGCCCATCAACAGGAGTTACACGTTCAGGAAACACTATTACAGCTCCGGCAGGAAGTTATACGGTAACAGCTACAGCTAACGGATGTACTTCTGCAGCTTCAACAGCAGCGGTTGTTAATTCACAGCCGGCTACACCTGCAGTTCCAACTTTAGGTACTGTTACACAGCCTACATGTTCAACAGCAACGGGAAGTTTTACAATTACCAATTACAGTGCTTCGAATACTTATACAGTAAGCCCATCAGCAGGTGTTACACAATCAGGAAACACTATTACTGCTCCGGCAGGAAGCTATACTGTAACGGCTACAGCTAACGGATGTACATCGGCGGCTTCAACAGCAGCGGTTGTTAATTCACAGCCAGCTACACCGGCAGTTCCGACTTTAGGGACTGTTACTCAGCCTACATGTTCAACAGCAACGGGAAGTTTTATAATTACCAATTACAGTGCTTCGAATACTTATGCAGTAAGTCCATCAGCAGGGGTTACTCAATCAGGAAACACCATTACAGCTCCGGCAGGAAGTTATACAGTAACAGCAACAGCAAACGGATGTACTTCTGCAGCTTCAACAGCAGCGGTTGTTAATTCACAGCCAGCTACACCGGCAGTTCCAACTTTAGGAACAGTTACACAGCCTACATGTTCAACAGCAACGGGAAGTTTTACAATTACGAATTACAGTGCTTCGAATACTTATACAGTAAACCCATCAGCAGGGGTTACTCAATCAGGGAACACCATTACAGCTCCGGCAGGAAGTTATACAGTAACAGCAACAGCAAACGGATGTACTTCTGCAGCTTCAACAGCAGCGGTTGTTAACTCACAGCCGGCTACACCTGCAGTTCCGACTTTAGGTACTGTTACACAGCCTACATGTTCAACAGCAACAGGAAGTTTTACAATTACAAATTACAGCGCTTCGAATACCTATACAGTAAGCCCGTCAACAGGGGTTACCCAGTCAGGAAATACCATTACAGCTCCGGCAGGAAGTTATACGGTAACGGCTACAGCAAATGGATGTACTTCTGCAGCTTCAACTGCAGCGGTAGTTAATTCTCAGCCAGCTACACCAGCAGTTCCGACTTTAGGTACTGTTACTCAACCTACATGTTCAACAGCAACAGGAAGTTTTACAATTACAAATTACAGCGCTTCGAATACCTATACAGTAAGCCCGTCAACAGGGGTTACCCAGTCAGGAAATACCATTACAGCACCGGCAGGAAGTTATACGGTAACGGCTACAGCAAATGGATGTACTTCTGCAGCTTCAACTGCAGCGGTAGTTAATTCTCAGCCAGCTACACCGGCAGTTCCGACTTTAGGTACTGTTACTCAGCCTACATGTTCAACAGCAACGGGAAGTTTTACAATTACAAACTACAGTGCTTCGAATACTTATACAGTAAGCCCGTCAGCAGGGGTTACCCAGTCAGGAAACACCATTACAGCACCGGCAGGAAGCTATACGGTAACGGCTACAGCAAATGGATGTACTTCTGCAGCTTCAACTGCAGCGGTTGTTTCAGATTATATTTGCGCTGAAGATGATAATCCTTCATCAATTAATGGATTGATTGGAGGATCAATTTCAACAGTTTTTGCAAATGATAAAATTAATGGAGCATCTTTTTTACCAGCGGATGTTACTTTAACAACAACGACTTTACCAACGGGAATTACTTTTAATTCGAATGGAACTATAAATGTTGCTCCAAACACACCAGCAGGAACATATGTAATTACTTATACTATTTGTAAATCAACTAATCCAAGTATTTGTGATCCAGCTGATGTAACAGTTGTAATAACAGCACCAGTAATCGATGCAGTAACTGAAACTACAGCATCTATCAACGGAAACACAGGCGGCACAACAGCAGCTTTAACAGCAAATGATACCCTAAACGGAAACCCGGTTGTGATTGGAACATCAGCAGGACAGGTAATATTAACGGCAGTAAGCGTTCCAACAGGATTGACATTAAATGCAGACGGAACGGTAACAGTGGCAGCGAATACTCCTGCAGGAATTTACGATGTTCAGTACACAATCTGTGAAGTTACAAATCCAGGGAACTGTGATACAGTAATTTCAAAAGTTGTGGTTGGAGCAGCAGTAATCGATGCAGTAACCGAAACTACAGCATCTATCAACGGAAACACAGGCGGCACAACGGCAGCTTTAACAGCTAATGATACCCTAAACGGAAACCCGGTTGTGATTGGAACTTCAGCAGGACAGGTAACACTCACAGCAGTAAGCGTTCCGGCAGGATTAACATTGAATGCAGACGGAACAGTAACAGTGGCAGCGAATACAACAGCAGGAACTTACGATGTAGAATATACAATCTGTGAAGTTACAAATCCAGGGAACTGTGATACAGTAATTTCAAAAGTTGTGGTTGGAGCAGCAGTAATCGATGCAGTAACCGAAACTACAGCATCTATCAACGGAAACACAGGCGGTACAACGGCAGCTTTAATAGCAAATGATACCCTAAACGGAAACCCGGTTGTGATTGGAACATCAGCAGGACAAGTGACATTAACAGCAGTAAGCGTTCCGGCAGGATTAACATTGAATGCAGACGGAACAGTAACAGTGGCAGCGAATACAACAGCAGGAATTTACGATGTTCAGTACACAATCTGTGAAGTTACAAATCCAGGGAACTGTGATACAGTAATTTCAAAAGTTGTGGTTGGAGCAGCAGTAATCGATGCAGTAACCGAAACTACAGCATCTATCAACGGAAACACAGGCGGCACAACGGCAGCTTTAATAGCAAATGATACCCTAAACGGAAACCCGGTTGTGATTGGAACATCAGCAGGACAAGTGACATTAACAGCAGTAAGCGTTCCGGCAGGATTAACATTGAATGCAGACGGAACAGTAACAGTGGCAGCGAATACAACAGCAGGAACTTACGATGTAGAATATACAATCTGTGAAGTTACAAATCCAGGGAACTGTGATACAGTGATTTCAAAAGTTGTGGTTGGATCAGCAGTAATCGATGCAGTAACTGAAACAACGACATCAGTAAACGGAAATACAGGCGGTACAACAGCAGCCTTAACAGCAAACGATACCCTAAACGGAAATCCAGTTGTGATTGGAACATCAGCAGGACAAGTGACATTAACAGCAGTAAGCGTTCCAGCAGGATTAACATTAAATGCGAACGGAACAGTAACCGTTGCAGCGAACACGCCAGCAGGAACTTACGATGTAGAATATACAATCTGTGAGGTTACAAATCCAGGGAACTGTGATACAGTAATCTCAAAAGTTGTGGTTGGATCAGCAGTAATCGATGCAGTAACTGAAACTACAGCTTCAGTAAACGGAAACACAGGCGGCACAACAGCAGCCCTGACAGCTAATGATACTTTAAACGGAAACCCGGTAGTAATCGGCACATCAGCAGGACAGGTAACATTAACGGCAGTAAGTGTTCCATCAGGATTAACATTAAATGCAGACGGAACGGTAACTGTAGCGGCAAACACGCCGGCAGGAACATATGATGTAGAATACAGAATCTGTGAAGTTACTAACCCAGGCAACTGTGATACAGTAATCTCAAAAGTTGTGGTTACAGCGGGAGTACTGGTTGCTAATCCGGACACAATCGGATCAGTAACAGCAGGAAACACGCCTCGGACATTACCTGTAAATGTATTTGATAATGATACTAAAAACGGAACAGCCCTTGTACCATCAGATGTAAATCTGACAACTACTACGGCTGACCCGACAGGATATTTAGTTCTAAACCCGGATGGAAGTTTAACAATAGGAGCTAATGCACCGGCAGGAAGCTACCAGTTAACTTACACGATCTGTGAGAAACTAAACCCATCAAACTGCAGTTCAAACACAGTGACAGTAACAGTCGGCGTACCGGTAATCGATGCAGTAACCGAAACTACAGCATCTATCAACGGAAACACAGGCGGCACAACGGCAGCTTTAACAGCAAATGATACCCTAAACGGAAACCCGGTTGTGATTGGAACATCAGCAGGACAAATAACCCTGACAGCAGTAAGTGTTCCGACAGGCTTAACATTAAACGCAGACGGAACGGTAACTGTTGCACCAAATACAACAGCAGGCACTTACGATGTTCAGTACACAATCTGTGAAGTTACAAACCCAGGGAACTGTGATACAGTGATTTCAAAAGTTGTGGTTGGATCAGCAGTAATCGATGCAGTAACTGAAACAACGACATCAGTAAACGGAAATACAGGCGGTACAACAGCAGCCTTAACAGCAAACGATACCCTAAACGGAAATCCAGTTGTGATCGGCACATCAGCAGGACAGGTAACATTAACAGCAGTAAGCGTTCCAGCAGGATTGACATTAAATGCTAACGGAACAGTAACTGTTGCGGCAAACACACCAGCAGGAACTTATGATATAGAATATACAATCTGTGAAGTTACAAACCCAGGGAACTGTGATACAGTGATTTCAAAAGTTGTGGTAACAGCGGGAGTACTGGTTGCTAATGCAGACACAATCGGATCAGTAACAGCAGGAAACACTCCTCAGACACTTCCGGTAAATGTATTTGATAACGATACTAAAAACGGAACAGCCCTTGTACCATCAGATGTAACTCTGACAACTACTACAGCAGATCCGACAGGATATTTAGTTCTAAACCCGGACGGAAGCTTAACATTAGGAGCTAATGCACCGGCAGGCACTTACACGTTAACTTACACGATCTGTGAGAAACTAAACCCATCAAACTGCAGTTCAAATACAGTGACTGTAACAGTCGGCGTACCGGTAATCGATGCAGTAACTGAAACGACAGCATCAGTAAACGGAAACACAGGCGGCACAACAGCAGCGCTGACAGCAAACGATACCCTAAACGGAAATCCGGTTGTAATAGGAACATCAGCAGGACAGGTAACCCTGACAGCAGTAAGCGTTCCAGCAGGATTAATATTAAATGCTAACGGAACATTAACTGTAGCTGCAAACACGCCGGCAGGAACTTACGATGTAGAATACAGAATCTGTGAAGTTACAAACCCAGGCAACTGTGATACGGTAATCTCAAAAGTTGTGGTTGGAGCAACAGTAATCGACGCCGTAACCGAAACGACAGCATCTATCAACGGAAACACAGGCGGCACAACAGCAGCCCTGACAGCAAATGATACCTTAAACGGAAATCCGGTTGTAATAGGAACATCAGCAGGACAGGTAACATTAACAGCAGTGAGTGTTCCAGCAGGCTTAACACTTAATGCTAATGGAACCGTTACAGTTGCACCAAATACACCAGCAGGAACTTACGATGTAGAATATACAATCTGTGAAGTTACTAACCCAGGCAACTGTGATACGGTAATCTCAAAAGTTGTGGTAACAGCAGGAGTACTTGTGGCTAACCAGGACACAATCGGATCAGTGACAGCAGGAAATACACCTCAGACACTGCCTGTAAATGTATTTGATAACGATACTAAAAACGGAACAGCCCTTGTACCATCAGATGTAAATCTGACAACTACGACTGACCCGACAGGATATTTAGTTCTAAACCCAGACGGAAGTTTAACATTAGGGGCCAATGCACCGGCAGGCACTTACACGTTAACTTACACGATCTGTGAGAAACTAAACCCATCAAACTGCAGTTCAAATACAGTGACAGTAACAGTCGGCGTACCGGTAATCGACGCAGTAACCGAAACTACAGCATCTGTCAACGGAAACACAGGCGGCACAACAGCAGCGCTGACAGCAAACGATACCCTAAACGGAAATCCGGTTGTAATAGGAACATCAGCAGGACAGGTAACCCTGACAGCAGTAAGCGTTCCAGCAGGATTAACATTAAATGCTGACGCAACAGTAACTGTTGCGGCAAACACGCCGGCAGGAACATATGATGTAGAATACAGAATCTGTGAAGTTACTAACCCAGGCAACTGTGATACAGTAATCTCAAAAGTTGTGGTTACAGCGGGAGTACTGGTTGCTAATCCGGACACAATCGGATCAGTAACAGCAGGAAACACGCCTCAGACACTGCCTGTAAATGTATTTGATAACGATACTAAAAACGGAACAGCCCTTGTACCGTCAGATGTAACTCTGACTACCACAACAGCAGATCCGACAGGATATTTGGTTTTAAACCCGGACGGAAGCTTAACATTAGGAGCCAATGCACCGGCAGGAAGCTACCAGTTAACTTACACAATCTGTGAGAAACTAAACCCATCAAACTGCAGTTCAAACACAGTGACAGTAACAGTCGGCGTACCGGTAATCGATGCAGTAACTGAAACAACGGCATCAGTAAACGGAAACACAGGCGGCACAACAGCAGCCCTGACAGCAAACGATACCCTAAACGGAAACCCGGTAGTAATAGGAACATCAGCAGGACAGGTAACATTAACGGCAGTAAGCGTTCCAGCAGGATTGACATTGAACGCGGACGGAACCGTTACAGTTGCACCAAATACACCAGCAGACACTTACGATGTTCAATACACCATCTGTGAAGTTACCAATCCAGGGAACTGTGATACAGTAATCTCAAAAGTTGTGGTTACAGCAGGAGTACTGGTTGCTAACCCGGATACAATCGGATCAGTAACAGCAGGAAACACACCTCAGACACTGCCTGTAAATGTATTTGATAACGATACTAAAAACGGAACAGCCCTTGTACCATCAGATGTAACTCTGACTACCACAACAGCAGATCCGACAGGATATTTAGTTCTAAACCCGGACGGAAGCTTAACATTAGGAGCTAATGCACCAGCAGACACTTACACGTTAACTTACACAATCTGTGAGAAACTAAACCCATCAAACTGCAGTTCAAACACAGTGACTGTAACAGTCGGCGTACCGGTAATCGATGCAGTAACCGAAACTACAGCTTCGGTAAACGGAAACACAGGCGGTACCACAGCAGCTTTAACAGCAAATGATACTTTAAACGGAAACCCGGTTGTGATTGGAACATCAGCAGGACAAGTGACATTAACAGCAGTAAGCGTTCCAGCAGGATTAACATTAAATGCGAACGGAACAGTAACCGTTGCAGCGAACACGCCAGCAGGAACTTACGATGTAGAATATACAATCTGTGAGGTTACAAATCCAGGGAACTGTGATACAGTAATCTCAAAAGTTGTGGTTGGATCAGCAGTAATCGATGCAGTAACTGAAACTACAGCTTCAGTAAACGGAAACACAGGCGGCACAACAGCAGCCCTGACAGCTAATGATACTTTAAACGGAAACCCGGTAGTAATCGGCACATCAGCAGGACAGGTAACATTAACGGCAGTAAGTGTTCCATCAGGATTAACATTAAATGCAGACGGAACGGTAACTGTAGCGGCAAACACGCCGGCAGGAACATATGATGTAGAATACAGAATCTGTGAAGTTACTAACCCAGGCAACTGTGATACAGTAATCTCAAAAGTTGTGGTTACAGCGGGAGTACTGGTTGCTAATCCGGACACAATCGGATCAGTAACAGCAGGAAACACGCCTCGGACATTACCTGTAAATGTATTTGATAATGATACTAAAAACGGAACAGCCCTTGTACCATCAGATGTAAATCTGACAACTACTACGGCTGACCCGACAGGATATTTAGTTCTAAACCCGGATGGAAGTTTAACAATAGGAGCTAATGCACCGGCAGGAAGCTACCAGTTAACTTACACGATCTGTGAGAAACTAAACCCATCAAACTGCAGTTCAAACACAGTGACAGTAACAGTCGGCGTACCGGTAATCGATGCAGTAACCGAAACTACAGCATCTATCAACGGAAACACAGGCGGCACAACGGCAGCTTTAACAGCAAATGATACCTTAAACGGAAATCCGGTTGTAATAGGAACATCAGCAGGACAGGTAACATTAACAGCAGTGAGTGTTCCAGCAGGCTTAACACTTAATGCTAATGGAACCGTTACAGTTGCACCAAATACACCAGCAGGAACTTACGATGTAGAATATACAATCTGTGAAGTTACTAACCCAGGCAACTGTGATACGGTAATCTCAAAAGTTGTGGTAACAGCAGGAGTACTTGTGGCTAACCAGGACACAATCGGATCAGTGACAGCAGGAAATACACCTCAGACACTGCCTGTAAATGTATTTGATAACGATACTAAAAACGGAACAGCCCTTGTACCATCAGATGTAAATCTGACAACTACGACTGACCCGACAGGATATTTAGTTCTAAACCCAGACGGAAGTTTAACATTAGGGGCCAATGCACCGGCAGGCACTTACACGTTAACTTACACAATCTGTGAGAAACTAAACCCATCAAACTGCAGTTCAAACACAGTGACTGTAACAGTCGGCGTACCGGTAATCGATGCAGTAACCGAAACGACAGCATCTGTAAACGGAAGCACAGGCGGTACCACAGCAGCTTTAACAGCAAATGATACTTTAAACGGAAACCCGGTTGTGATTGGAACATCAGCAGGACAGGTAACATTAACAGCAGTAAGCGTTCCATCAGGATTAACACTGAATGCGAACGGAACAGTAACCGTTGCGGCTAATACACCGGCAGGAACTTATGATGTTCAGTACAGAATCTGTGAAGTTACCAATCCAGGGAACTGTGATACAGTGATTTCAAAAGTTGTGGTTACGGCTGGAGTACTGGTTGCTAACCCGGACACAATCGGATCAGTAACAGCAGGAAATACACCTCAGACACTTCCGGTAAATGTATTTGATAACGATACTAAAAACGGAACAGCGCTTGTACCGTCAGATGTAACTCTGACAACTACTACGGCAGATCCGACAGGATATTTAGTTCTAAACCCGGACGGAAGCTTAACATTAGGGGCCAATGCACCGGCAGGAAGCTACCAGTTAACTTACACGATCTGTGAGAAACTAAACCCATCAAACTGCAGTTCAAACACAGTGACAGTAACGGTTGGGGGAACAACACCAACACCAATAATTGATGCGGTTACGGAAACTACAGCAGCAATCGATGGAAACCTTGGAGGGACAACGGCTTCATTAACAGCAAATGATACTTTAAATGGTAATCCTGTAGTTATTGGAACATCAGCAGGACAGGTAACATTAACGGCAGTGAGTGTTCCATCAGGATTAACACTTAATGCAGACGGAACAGTAACCGTTGCAGCGAACACGCCAGCAGGAACTTACGATGTTGAATACAGAATCTGTGAGGTTACAAATCCAACTAATTGTGACTCAGTGATCTCAAAAGTTGTGGTAGACAATAGTACCTCACCAACACCAGTAATTGATGCAGTAACCGAAACTACGGCTCCGATAAATGGAAGCACAGGCGGTACAACGGCTTCATTAACAGCAAATGATACTTTAAATGGTAATCCTGTAGTTATTGGAACATCAGCAGGACAAGTGACACTAACAGGAATCAGCGTTCCAGCAGGATTAACGCTTAATGCAGACGGAACGGTAACCGTTGCAGCGAACACGCCAGCAGGAACTTACGATGTAGAATACAGAATCTGTGAGGTTACAAATCCAACGAATTGTGATTCAGTGATATCAAAAGTTGTGGTAGACAATAGTACTGCACCAACACCAGTAATTGATGCAGTAACCGAAACTACGGTTCCGATAAATGGTAGCACAGGCGGTACAACAGCAGCCTTAACAGCTAACGATACCTTAAACGGAAATCCGGTTGTAATAGGTACAAGTGCCGGACAAGTAACTCTAACGGCGATTAGTGTTCCAACAGGATTAACACTTAATGCAGACGGAACAGTAACGGTTGCAGCGAATACACCGGCTGGAATTTACGATGTTGAATACAGAATCTGTGAGGTGACCAACCCAACAAACTGTGATGCCGTAATTTCAAAAGTTGTAGTAACTAGCGGCGCTTTATTGCAAGCGATTGATGATATAGTAGGATCAGTAGTTGGAGTAAATCATCCTCAAACAATTGTAAATATCTTTGATAATGATATAAACAACGGATTACCAGTTGTTGCAAACGACTTGAATCTTTCAGTAGTTACACCAGACCCAACAGGATTCTTAACAGTAAATCCTGACGGAACAGTTACATTAGGAGCAAATGCGCCAAGAGGAACATATGAAGTGATTTATCAAATTTGTGAAAAACTGAATCCAACAAATTGTAGTTCAGCTTCTGTTAAAGTAACAGTTGATGATCCAACGATGACAGTAACAGCAAACAGCTACTGTTCTAATAATGTACCTTATGTATCTTATAATGTTGTTCCGGACAACTTTACTCCAAATAATCTATTAACGATTAAATGGATTGATAGTGCAAACAATGTGGTAGCAACACAAACTAACTTACCATTAAGCGGTAATATCTTGTGGCCAGGTGCAGTTGTTGATGGAAACGGAAACGGCGTTGACTGGCCAGGATGGATAAATTCAAATGGTCAATGGACACAAGGTGCAGATGGATTCGAAAATACAAGACCTGCAGTTACAATGGAGTTTTCATTAAACCCAACAGTGAGTGTTATTGTAAATTATCCAGCAGCAACAGCAGGTTGTAACGCAAGTCCAACTTTTGTTATCAAAGCAAATAACGATTTTGCGGGACCAATTGATGTAACGAAAGTAACAAGTACTGGAATAAATGTATTCACAAACGATACACAAAACGGATCAGCAGTTATCCCAGCTAACGTAACTTTAAGTACAGTACTTGCTAACGCTAATTTAATTCTAAATGCAGATGGTACTGTTGATATAAAACCTGGTACACAAACAGGAACTTATCAATTGACATATCAAATATGTGATGTTTTAAATTCATCTAATTGCAGTCAGGCAGTTGTAACTGTTGATGTATTGAATACGGTTATTCCCGTAACACCAACTAAACCAATTGTGGCAAACAATGACGGTGAAATAGCAGTCGACGGAATTAATGGTTCTCTTGAATTCATCAACGTTTTAGATAATGATTTATTAGACGGATTAGCAGTTAACCCTGTAGATGTTACAATTACAAATACATCTGGCAATACAAACTTTGAGTTTAATGCTGATGGAACTGTAAATGTAAAACCAAATACACCGGGAGGAACGTATCAGATTACATATCAAATTTGCGAAAAAGCAGCAACGACAACAAATTGTGCATCAGCAACATTATCAGTTTTTGTTGAAGTTCCGGCTATTGCGATTGTTAAAACTGCAGTATTCAATGATGATAATAAGAATCAGAATGCTGATCCAGGAGAAACAATTACATACGAGTTTACAGTAACCAATACAGGAAACGTACCATTAAAAGGAATTACAATTACAGATCCGCTGCCAGGAGTGGTTGTTTCTGGACAAGCTATTGACTTAGCAGTTGGAGAATCAAATAATAGTAATTTCACAGCACTTTATAAAATAACACAAACCGATATTAATAACGGAAAAGTTACGAATCAGGCAAGTGTTAAAGGAAGCAGTGCAAAAGGAGTGGTAGTAGAAGATCTTTCTGATAATGATGGAATCAATGGAGATAACCCTACTGTAATAGGACTAAATGGTTGTATAATTGACGTTAAGAAAGCTTTCTCTCCAAATGGTGATGGCAAAAACGAACGTTTCTACATTCAGGGAATTGAATGTTACCCGGACAATACAGTAGAAATCTACAACCGTTGGGGAGTTTTAGTATTCGAAAAATCTGGATATAACAATGAAGACAGAGTATTTAAAGGATATTCAGAAGGACGTACTACTATGAAACAATCAGAAGGACTGCCGGTAGGAACTTACTTCTACATTCTTAAATACAAAGACAGCGCTTCTAATCCTCACGAAAAATCAGGTTATTTATATATTAATAAATAAAAATTACAAACGGCTTAGTTAAGCTAGGCCGTTTTTAAAATTCTTATAAATGAAAAAATTAGGCTTAATTTTCATGTTTTTTACAATTGTGTGTTCGGCTCAGCAAGACTCTCAATTCACACAATATATGTATAACACTATTGAGATCAACCCCGCATATGCAGGTTCTCGTGGTGTTTTGAGCGCTTTTGGGTTATATCGTACACAATGGATTGGATTAGATGGAGCGCCGGTAACAAGTACTTTTTCGGTAAATACACCTTTAGATAATAGTAATTTAGGATTAGGAGTTTCGTTGGTAAACGATAAAATTGGGCCAACTAACGAGAATACTTTGTCTGCAGATTTATCATATAGTATTCCAACTTCAGAATCATTTAAACTTTCATTCGGTATTAAAGCAACAGCAAATCTTTTTAATCTTGATGTAAGTAAATTGAGCTATGAAAATCAGGATGATGAAATGTTTCAGGATGTAAGAAATAAGTTTACGCCAAATATCGGAGCAGGGGTTTACTGGCATTCAGATCGTGCTTATTTGGGATTATCGGTTCCAAATTTTATCGAAACAAACCGATATGATGATAATGATGTAGCCATTTTCAAAGAAAAAATCAACTACTATTTCATGGCCGGATATGTGTTCAATTTAGATCGTTTAGAGTATATAAAATTCAAACCAGCTTTATTAACAAAAATGGTTGAAGGTGCGCCTTTACAGGTTGACGTTTCAGGTAATTTTATGTTTAATGACAAATTTGTTGTGGGACTTGCTTATCGCTGGAGCGCTTCAGTAAGTGCTATGGCAGGTTTTCAGGTTACAAGAGGAATGTACATAGGATATGGTTACGATCACGAAACTACTCGTTTACAGAAATACAATTCAGGATCGCATGAAATTTTCCTTCGTTTTGACTTTTTCAATAACTACAACAAACTTACTTCACCAAGATTCTTTTAATTGACTTAAATATGAAGATGAAAAATTTAGTTTATTCCTTTTTGTTTTTTTGCTTTTTCTTCAATGCAAATGCACAAACGGCCAATATAAAAAATGCAGATCAAAAATACGACAGCTACGCTTATGCAGATGCTATAAAGGCTTATGAAAAATTAGTAAAAAAAGGAGTTAAAGAAGAAAGAATATTTCAAAGACTTGGAAATTCCTACTATTTCATAGGAGAGTTAGAAGAAGCATTACAATATTATCAGGAATTATTCAGCATTAATGAAAATCAGGAAGCTGAATATTTGTATAAATATGCACAATGCTTAAAATCAGTAGGGAGTTATAGTAAAGCCGATAAAGTTCTGGAAAAATTCAGCGAGAAGGCGCCTTTAGATAAAAGAGCCGTTTTGTTTCAAAAAAACAAAAGTTATTTAGAAGATATAAAATTCAATTCAGGCCGATTTGATATTGCTGATGCCGGAGTTAACACAAAAGATTCAGATTACGGAAGTACAATTTTAGATAACAAATTAGTATTTACATCGGCAAGAGATACTGGTGCCATCATTAAGAAAAACTTTAAATGGACCAATAAAGCGATTTCAACTTTATATACCGTAGAGTTAAATCAGGATGGAAGCATTGGAAAAACAATATTGTTTCACAAACAAAACTTAAAAGTAAATTTCAATCAGTCAACTCCCGTTTTTACAAAAGACGGAAGAACGATGTATTTTACCAGAAACAACTCTGTAAACGGTAAAAGAAGAAAGAACGAAAAAAACATTACATTCTTAAAACTTTATAAAGCAGTTTTAATTGACGATCAATGGAAAGAAGTTCAGGAACTGCCATTTAATAGTGACGAATATAGTGTAGCGCATCCGGCTTTAAGTCCTGATGAAAAAACATTATATTTTGCATCAGACATGCCGGGAACGTATGGTTTATCAGATATATTTAAAGTAAGTATAGCAGATGACGGAACTTTTGGAAAACCAGAAAATTTAGGACCTGAAATTAATACAGAAGGAAGAGAAACTTTCCCTTTTATTTCAGATGAAAATGAAATTTATTTTGCTTCTGACGGAAGACCTGGCTTAGGCGGATTAGACGTTTATGTTTCAAAAATAAATAAAGACGGTTCTTTTGATGAAGTCCAAAACGTGGGAGATCCTATAAACAGCAAACAAGATGATTTTGCGTTTATGATAAACAGCAAAAACAGAAACGGTTTTTTCTCATCAAACAGAGTAAACGGCCACGGACTAGATGATATTTACAGATTTACAGAAAATCGCAGGTTAATTTGCGAACAACAATTGTCAGGAGCCGTTATCGACATGGAAACAAACGAAGTACTTTCAGACGTTTCATTAATTTTGTTCGATGAAGCAGTAAAAGCTCCGGTTGAAGCAAAAACAGATTCAAACGGAAATTATATTTTCCCGAATGTAAAATGCGGAAAAAAATATTTTATCAGAACTTCAAAAGACGATTATCTGCCTAAAGAAGTTTCTATAACATTAAAAAAAGCAACAGGTTCAGTTTCACTTCCAATAGTTTTAGAAAAGAAACCAAAGCCAATAGTAAAAGCAATGCCGGTTGTTATAAAAGGAAATTCGATCAAACCAGTTAAAGTTAACATTACAATCGGAACCGATTTGGTAAAACTTTTAAACATTCCGATGAACTTTTTCGATTTAGGTAAAGCAACAATTAAAAAAGAATCTGAACCTAAACTGCAAAAAATTGTAGATATGCTGAAACAATATCCAACCATAAAAATTGATATTCGTTCCCATACCGACAGTCGTTCTTCTACAGAAAGCAATCAGATTTTATCAGATAAAAGAGCCCAGTCTTCAAAAAACTGGCTTGAGCAAAGAGGAATTGATCCAAGCCGCTTAACAGCAAAAGGTTACGGAGAAACACAATTAGTAAATAAATGTGCCGATGGTATAAAATGTACCGAAAAAGAACACCAGCAAAACAGACGAAGTGAATTCATAATTACGAGTATGTAATCCCTAATATATAAAAGCCCTTTTCTAGATTGAAAAGGGCTTTTTGGTTATGTGATGAGATTGTGATTTTTTTCAATAAACATTTCGCTGACTTATTATATAATCCCTACGGGATATTATTTGGATGGAAATTTCTTCTTCTACCGATATGTAACTCCTAACGGAGCATTTCAAAAAAAAATTAAAATTTGATTTTATTGATATTTAATTCCTAACGGAGTTTTTATAAAGGTTAAAATTTGAAAAAGATATTTCGTAGAAATTAAATATCGGTAGCTTCAGAATTTATCGGCACGTATTTTTGTCCCGTAGGGACTATACCAAAACATTGTAAACCATCGATAAACGTTAAAAAATCTAATTTTATACAAAAAATGACTGTAAATGTTTTCTTTCATTAAGATATAATTTTAAAAACTCGAAAAATGATGTATTTTGTTTAAAATGAACAAGTTGTGTTTTAAAAAATCGATTTCGCTACAAATTGTATTTGTTTTTGTTATAACTTTATAAAACTAAAATTTTTCAGATATGACTGTAGATCAAATACTAAACGCAAAAGGGAAAAATGTTTTTTCAGTACGTTCAACCACAACAGTTTATGAAGCATTAAAAGTAATGGGCGAAAAAAATATAGGTGCCATACTTATTATCGACGGAACTGATTTAAAAGGAATTTTGTCTGAAAGAGATTATGCTCGAAAAATTGTTTTAAAAGACAAATCTTCAAAAGAAACATTTGTGCATGAAATTATGGAAAGCGATGTTTTTACAGTTCAGCTTTCAAATAATATTGATGATTGTATGGAACTTATGAGTTCAAAAAGAATCAGACATCTGCCTGTTTTAGAAAACGGAATTGTAGTAGGAATAATTTCAATTAGCGATGTTGTAAAGGCTATTATCGAAATTCAAAAAGACACAATTCATCACTTAAACTCTTACATATCACAGTAAACACTTCTATAAAAATGCTTTTTAAAATAGCCTGATTTAATTCAGGCTATTTTTTTTAGAGCTTTCGGTTTTGATATTTTAACAAAAGAAAGCACTAAAAGAGCGCCATTTTAAACTAAGACTTCTATCTTTGTAAGCTAGAATAAAAGCTAAAATAATGAACAAAGAGAGTAAAAAAAGAGAGGCATTACAGTACCACGCTGAGCCAACTCCAGGAAAAATTCAGGTAGTTCCAACAAAAAAATATGCAACCCAAAGAGACTTATCTCTGGCTTATTCACCGGGAGTTGCAGAACCATGTTTAGAAATCGCAGCAAACGTTGAAGACGTTTATAAATATACAGCAAAAGGAAATTTAGTTGCCGTAATTTCAAATGGTACAGCTGTTTTAGGTTTAGGAGACATTGGGCCTGAAGCCGGAAAACCTGTAATGGAAGGAAAAGGTTTATTATTTAAAATATTTGCTGATATTGATGTTTTTGATATCGAAGTAGACACAAAAAATGTCGAAGAGTTTATCCAAACAGTAAAAAATATTGCTCCAACTTTTGGAGGAATTAACCTTGAAGATATCAAAGCACCTGAATCTTTCGAAATCGAAAGACGATTAATCGAAGAATTAGATATTCCGGTAATGCACGACGATCAGCACGGAACAGCAATTATTTCTTCTGCAGCTTTAATCAACGCACTTGAATTAGCAGGAAAAAAGGCCGAAGATGTAAAAATGGTTGTTTCCGGAGCAGGTTCTGCGGCAATCGCTTGTACAGATTTATATGTTTTGTTAGGAGTAAAAGTTGAAAACATTTTAATGTACAACAGTAAAGGACTTTTAACAAAAGACAATACTTCACTTTCAGAATTACAATTAAAATATGCAGTTGACGGTCCTAAAATTGAATTAGCAGAAGCTGTAAAAGGAGCTGATGTTTTCATCGGATTATCTTCAGGAAACATTCTTTCTCCTGAAATGTTATTAACGATGAAAGACAACCCGATTGTTTTTGCAATGGCAAATCCAAATCCGGAAATCGATTATAATTTAGCAACAGAAACACGTAAAGATGTTATTATGGCTACAGGCCGTTCTGATTTTCCTAATCAGGTTAACAACGTTTTAGGTTTCCCATATATTTTTAGAGGAGCACTAGATGTAAGAGCTACAAAAATTAATGAGGAAATGAAAATGGCTGCTGTAAAAGCATTGGCTATTTTAGCAAAAGAACCAGTTCCTGAGCAGGTTAACGTAGCGTACGGAGCAACAAAATTAGGTTTCGGACAAGAATATATCATTCCAAAACCATTCGATCCACGATTGATTACAGTTGTAGCGCCGGCAGTTGCAAAAGCAGCAATGGATTCTGGAATTGCAAAAAATCCTATTACAGACTGGGCAGCTTATGAAGATAAGCTTCGCGAACGTATGGGTAATGATAATAAAATGGTACGATTAATTACTAACCGTGCTAAATTAGATCCTAAAAGAGTTGTTTTTGCAGAGGCAGATCAATTAAATGTATTAAAAGCAGCTCAAATTGTTCATGAAGACGGAATTGGTATTCCGGTTTTATTAGGAAGCCGAGAAACTATTCTGGAATTAAAAGAAGAATTAGGTTTTGATGCCGAGTTAGAAATTATTGATCCAAAAACAAACGAAGAAGAAGCAAGACGTAACAGATTTGCAAATTCATACTGGGAAACAAGAGAGCGCAGAGGAGTTTCATTACTTGATGCTCAAAAATTCATGCGCGAAAGAAACTATTTCGCAGCCATGATGGTAAACGAAGGTGAAGCAGATGCTTTAGTTACAGGTTATTCAAGAAGTTATCCAAGCGTTGTAAAACCAATGTTACAATTGGTAGAAAAAGCACACGGAGCTTCACTTGTTGCAACAGCAAACATGATGCTGACATCTCGTGGACCAATGTTTTTATCTGACACAGCAATAAATATCAATCCATCATCAGAAGATTTAGTAAATATTGCTTTAATGACGGCAAAAACAGCAAAAATGTTCGGAATTGAACCGGTTATTGCAATGGTTTCATACTCAAACTTCGGATCATCATCTCACCAAAATGCTTCAAAAGTAAGAGATGCAGTAGCATATTTGCATAAAAATCACCCTGAGATGGTCGTAGATGGTGAGATTCAGGCAGATTTTGCATTAAACTCTGAAATGTTACAGGAAAAATTCCCATTCTCTAAACTAGCAGGAAAAAAAGTTAATACACTTATATTCCCTAACTTAGAGTCGGCAAACATTACTTATAAGTTAATGAAAGAGTTGAATAAATCAGCTTCGATTGGTCCAATTATGATGGGATTAGGAAAACCGGTCCACATTTTTCAATTAGGAGCAAGCGTTGAAGAAATGGTAAATATGGCGGCAATAGCTGTTATAGATGCTCAGGAGAAAGAATTAAAAAAGAACAAATTAGCACAATAGTATAATAAAAATAAGGATCGAATAATATTGTCTTATTTTTATTGCATTTTTACTATATTTGATTCTTATTAATATTACTATGATAGCACATTTGCAGGGGAAATTAGTTGAAAAAAATCCCACAGAAGTTGTAATTGATTGCGGTGGAGTGGGATACCACGTAAATATTTCTTTACATACTTTTTCATTAATTCCTAATGCTGATTTTATAAAATTGTATACGCATCTTCAAATCAAAGAAGATGCGCATACTTTATATGGTTTTGTAGAAAAATCTGAACGCGAAATATTTAGAATGTTATTATCCGTTTCAGGAATAGGAGCGGGCATCGCACGAACAATGCTTTCTTCAATAGAACCAAAACAAATTATTAATGCAATTGCCTCAGGAGATGTTGGTGTAATTCAATCTATAAAAGGTATTGGAAATAAAACGGCACAAAGAGTAATACTTGATTTGAAGGAAAAAGTGTTAAAATTGTATGATTTGGATGAAGTTTCTGTAGTCCAAAACAATACAAACAGAGATGAAGCGTTATCTGCTTTGGAAGTTCTGGGATTTGTTCGAAAAGCTTCAGAAAAAGTAGTCGAAAAGATTATTAAAGAAGATCCTGAAGCTACTGTAGAAACGATCATTAAAAAGGCTTTAAAAAGCTTATAAAACCAATTTTTTATAACCAATTGTATGCGTAAAATTTGTATTTTTTTACTGGTTTTATTTTGTGGTAATGTTATACGATCACAAGTAAATCCGGCGGTTCAAGATACAACAAAAACTCAATTCTCTGTTGGGAAACTTGAGTTGGAAAATCCTCCAAGCGTACTTTCGGCATATAAATACGATCCTATAACAGATCGATATATTTACACCAATTCAGTTGATGGTTTTTCAATTGATTATCCATTGGTTTTAACTCCAAAAGAATACGAAGATTTAGTTCTAAAAGAATCAAGAAGAGATTATTTTAGAAAAAAAGCGGACGCCATTGATGGAAAGAAAAACGGTGCCGAAGCGGCAAAAAAAGATTTACTGCCTAGATACTACATTAATTCAAGTCTTTTTGAAAGCGTATTCGGAAGTAATACAATCGATGTAAAACCTACTGGTTCTGTCGAAATGGACTTAGGTCTTCGTTATACAAAACAGGACAATCCCGCATTTTCACCCCGAAACAGATCAAGTCTTACATTCGATTTTGATCAGCGTATCAGTATGAGTTTGATGGGAAAAGTAGGAACGCGTCTGGAAGTAAATGCTAACTACGACACACAATCGACCTTTGCTTTTCAAAATTTATTTAAACTTGCCTATACTCCTTCAGAAGATGATATTATTCAAAAAGTAGAGGTAGGTAACGTAAGTATGCCGCTTAACAGTACGTTAATTCGCGGTGCACAGAGTTTATTTGGTGTAAAAACACAGCTGCAATTTGGAAGAACAACCATTACCGGGGTTTTCTCTGAACAGAAATCACAAACCAAAAGTGTTGTGGCTGAAAATGGAGGAACAGTACAAAACTTCGACTTATACGCTTTAGATTACGATAATGACCGTCACTTTTTCTTATCACAATATTTTAGAAACAAATATGATGCGTCATTAGAAAAATACCCATTTATAGACAGCCGTGTACAAATTACAAGGTTGGAAGTTTGGGTAACCAATAAACAAAATCGTGTAACCACAAATAATAACAACTTAAGAAATATTATTGCACTTCAGGATTTAGGAGAGGCGCAAATATCGGGCGTGCCAGATAATCAGGTTGTTGTAATCAGCTCAACTACGGGATTCTTCAATAACCCTGTTGATAGCCCTACAAGTAATAATAACAACAAATACGATCCTGCAACAATTGGTCAGGCGGGTTCGTTTTTAAATTCGAATATTAGACAAATTGTAACTGCAAAATCGGGTTTCAATAATACAAATGTCAGTGAAGCAACAGATTATTCTGTTTTAGAAAATGCCCGAAAATTAACAACAGCGGAGTATACTTTTAATCCGCAATTAGGATATATCTCTTTGCAGCAGCGTTTAGCAAATGACGAAATTCTGGCCGTTGCTTTTGAATATACAATGGGAGGAAAGGTCTATCAGGTTGGAGAATTTGGTAGTGATGGTGTTGACGGAACTGTTGTTACAGGAAATAATAATGCAAATCAGTCCATTATTACACAGAGTTTAGTTTTGAAAATGCTGAAAAGTAACCTGACAAATGTTCAAAATCCGGTTTGGAACCTGATGATGAAAAACGTTTATCAAATTCCGCAGGCATATCAAATTAAACAAGATGATTTCAGGTTAAATATCCTCTACACAGACCCTTCGCCAATAAATTACATTACGCCGGTTCCGGGATCAACTTTTCCGCCAAATCCAACGGCAGATATGAAGGTAGAGCAAACGCCTTTATTAAATGTATTCAACTTAGACCGTTTAAATTACAACAATGATCCGCAGGCAGGTGGAGATGGTTTCTTCGATTATATTCCGGGAATAACAGTTGATGTACAAAATGGCCGAATCATTTTTACCAGAAAAGAACCTTTTGGAGAACTTATCTTTAAGAAATTACAAAGCAGTCCCGGAGAAAATTATGACGATCCATCAACATATAATGCCAACCAGCAGAGATATGTTTTTAGAAACATGTACCGAAATACACAATCGGGAGCATTACAAGACAGTGATAAAAACAAATTCTTATTAAGAGGAAAATACAAATCATCAGGAAGTAACGGAATTCCAATTGGAGCATTTAATGTGCCTCAAGGTTCCGTTGTAGTTACAGCGGCCGGAAGAAGATTAGTAGAAGGTATAGATTATAGTGTCGATTATCAGTTAGGAAGAGTTCAAATTTTAGATCCTTCGCTTCAGGCATCAAATACACCAATCGAAGTTTCGTTAGAAAACAATTCAATCTTCGGACAGCAGACCAGAAGATTTATGGGATTCAATATCGAACATAAATTCTCAGACAAATTTGTAATTGGGGGTACTTATTTAAAAATGACAGAAAGACCATTTACTCAAAAATCGAGTTATGGACAAGAATCTGTTAACAATACTATTTTTGGGTTCAATGGAAATTATTCAACAGAAGTTCCGTTTTTAACCAGATTAGCTAATAAGCTTCCAAACATTGATACTGATGTTCCTTCGAATTTATCTATCCGCGGAGAGGTTGCATTTTTAAGACCAGATGCACCAAAAGCAAGTGATTTTGAAGGAGAAGCAACGATTTATGTAGATGATTTTGAAGGTTCGCAGTCAACAATCGATATGCGTTCAGCATATGCATGGAGTTTGGCTTCAACACCGCTTATTAATTCGGACACAGACAATACTTTTAATGGAAATTCAAATACCTTAGATTACGGTTACAAAAGAGCAAAATTATCTTGGTACACAATTGACCCGGTATTTTATTCTTCGAAACCATCAGGAATCTCAAACGATGATTTGTCATTAAACACAACAAGAAGAATTTACAGTCGAGAGTTATATCCAAATACGGATATTGCTCAAGGACAAATTCAGGTTGTTAATACATTAGACTTAACGTATTATCCATCTGAAAGAGGGCCGTATAACAATAATCCAAGCTTTGCAACATCAAACCCTTCAACAAACTTTGGTGGAATTATGCGTGCTTTAAATTCAACAAATTTTGAACAAGGAAACGTTGAGTATATTCAATTTTGGGTTCTTGATCCTTATGTTGGTAATAGCGAATCTCCGGCAAACAATACAGGTAAAATTTATTTTAACTTAGGAGAAATATCAGAAGACGTTTTAAAAGATGGAAGAAAACAATACGAGAACGGATTAGGACCAGACCAGATAACGGTAAACCCAAGACCGCTTTGGGGAGACGTTCCGGCATCACAATCTTTAATTTATGCTTTTGATACAAATGCAGACAACAGAAAAAATCAGGATGTTGGTTTAGATGGTCTTCCAAGTTCTAGAGAAGCAGAAGTGTATACAAATTATGCTGGGGAATCGGATCCGGCGGCTGATGATTATACATATTACTTAAATACTGATGGAGGTGTTTTAGAACGTTATAAAAATTATAACGGTACTGAAGGAAACTCTGCGGTAAGTATAGACGACCCTAATCGTGGTTCGACAACACTTCCGGATGTTGAAGATATCAATCGTGATAATACCATGAGTACAATTAATGCTTATTATGAATATAGTATTGATATAAGACCAGGAATGCAGGTTGGAGAAAATTATATTACAGACATTCGTGAGCCAGAAGATGTTGCACCTGTAGAATTGCCAAATGGAGGAACTACAACTGCAAGATGGATTCAGTTTAAAATACCAGTTTCGCAGCCTCAACATACAATTGGAAATATTACAGATTTTAGATCGATTCGTTTCATGCGTATGTTTATGACGGGATTTAGCAGTCAGACAACAGTTCGTTTTGGAGCTTTAGATTTAGTGAGAGGTGAATGGAGAAGATATACCGGAACATTGGATGTAAATCATCCAAAACCAGAGGATTCTACTGTAGAATTTGATGTAGCAGCAGTAAACATTCAGGAAAATGGGACTAAATGCCCGGTAAATTATGTAATGCCTCCGGGAGTTAGAAGAGAACAATTGTATAATAATAATACCATTATCAATCAAAACGAACAGTCATTGGCTTTAAGGATTGGAGGTACGGGGTTACAATATCAGGATTCAAGAGCTGCTTTCAAAAACGTAAGTGTTGATATGCGTCAATATAAAAAACTGAAAATGTTTTTACACGCAGAGTCTTTACCGAGAGAAAATACACTCGAAAATGATGAAATGGTAGGTTTTATTCGTTTTGGAAATGATTTTACACAAAACTTTTATCAAATCGAAATCCCTTTAAAAGTAACTCCTTCAGGAGGAGCTTGTAATATAAGTCCAGATTTGGTTTGGATGGAAGAAAATAATATTGATTTAGCTCTTGATTTACTGACAAAAATGAAAATATTAGGAATGAAAATTGATCCTAATAACACAAAAAGGGATGTTAATGGAATTTATTACCCGGATAATGATCCTGAGGTTGAGGGTGGTGACGGCGATAGTAGATTAACATTAGGTATAAAAGGAAATCCGAATTTTGGAATGGTTCGAAACTTAATGGTCGGAGTTAAGAGCAGGGCAGATCATAAAGATATTAAGGGAGAGGTTTGGTTCAATGAGCTTCGTTTAGCTGATTTGGAAAACAAAGGCGGTATGGCGGCATTATTAAATGTGGATACCAATATGGCCGATTTTGCAACACTTTCTGCTACAGGTAGAAAAAGCACCATTGGTTTTGGATCTTTAGAACAAGGTGCAAACGAACGTAGTCGTGAAGATGTTCAGCAGTATAATATCGTAACGAACTTAAACTTAGGGAAATTGCTTCCGAAAAAGTGGGGAATTAACCTGCCGTTTAACTATGCAATTGGAGAAGAAGTAATTACGCCGGAATATGATCCATTTAATCAGGATATTAAACTAGATCAGTTGCTTAGAGAAACTACGGATGAAGCTGAAAAAGACAATATCAGAACTCGTGCTGTAGATTACACAAAAAGAAAAAGTATCAACTTTATTGGAGTTAGAAAAGACAGAGCGCCAGAACAGAAACCGCATGTTTATGATGTAGAAAACTTTACATTCTCTCAATCATACAATCAGGTTGAACGTCATGATTATGAGGTAGAAAGTTATGAAGACGAGCAGTCTAATACAGCTGTAAACTATGCTTATACATTTCAGCCGAAAGAAGTTGTTCCGTTTAAGGAAACAAAATTCATGAAGAAAAGTGAATATTGGAAATTACTTAGCGATATCAACTTTAATTATCTGCCTTCGAACATATCTTTTAATACTAATATTTTAAGACAAAGTAACCGTCAGCAATTTAGAGAAGTAGAGTTAACTGAAGGAAGTATCGGACTTGATCCGCTTTACAGAAGAAACTTTGCTTTCAATTATCAATATGGTTTTGGTTTCAATTTAACCAAATCTTTAAAACTGAATTACAGCGCAACATCAAATAATATTGTTAGAAACTTCTTAAACGACGATAATACGCCAAAAGAAGATTTTAATATTTGGGATGATTACTGGGATATTGGAACTCCAAATCAGCATGCACAGCAATTGGTGCTGAATTATGAAATTCCAATTAACAAAATTCCAATTTTCAGTTTCGTAAAAGCTAGTTATTCGTATACGGCTGATTATAGCTGGCAGCGTTCATCAACAGCATTTTCTCAATATGAAGATCCTGACACCGGAACTATTTATGATTTAGGAAATACGATTCAAAACGCAAATTCAAATACACTTACAACTACCTTAAATATGGGTACACTTTATAAGTATTTGGGATTGACGCCTGGTGCAAAAAAACAGGCAAAACCTAAACCGACAGCACCGCCAAAACCAGGGGAGAAAATCGTAAACACAGCAAAACCTGTTGTAAGCAGCAGTCCGTTTTATGATGGTTTGATTGGTGTATTAACGAGTTTAAAAAATGTACAGATTAATTACACTAAAAACAGTGGAACCGTTTTACCGGGTTATACGCCAAGTATTGGTTTCTTAGGTACATCTAAACCAACATTAGGATTTATTTTTGGAAGTCAGGACGACGTGCGTTATGAAGCGGCTAAAAATGGATGGCTGACAAGCTATCAGGATTTCAATCAAAGTTACTCGCAGGTTACAAACAAACTTTTGAAAATAACTGCCAATATTGATTTATTACCGGATTTAAAAGTTGATTTATCAATGGATCGTTCGTATTCTGAAAATACTTCAGAGCAATATAGCGTAGATCAAACGACACATGAGTATATTCCGTTATCGCCTTACACTTACGGAATGTTCTCTATTTCTACAGTATTGATAAAAACAGCTTTTTCAACGAGTAACGAAACAGAATCGCCGGCATTTGATGATTTTAGAAATAATCGTTTAATAATAGCAAACCGTCTGGCAGAACAGCGTTATGGTTCTGAAGCTGCGATTCCAAGATATGGAGATGCTCAAAATCCAATTCCGGCAGAAACAGATCCAAAATATGCTATATATGTTGCGAATCAAGGCTATCCAATAGGATACACTAAAAGTAATCAGGCAGTTTTATTGCCTGCTTTCTTAGCGGCATATACAGGAAGTGATGCTTCTAGTTCGTCGACAGATATTTTTAGAAGTTTCCCAATTCCAAACTGGAGTATTAAATACAATGGTTTAATGCGATACAAATATTTCAAAGATAAATTCAAGCGTTTTTCATTACAGCATAATTATAGGGCTTCGTATACCATTAACCAGTTTAGATCTAACTTTGATTACAACGATACGCCAAAAGTACAGGATGTTAACACCAATTTCTATAACCCAATTGTAATGTCTAACATTAACCTTGTAGAGCAGTTCAGCCCATTAATCAGAATGGATTTTGAGTTGAAAAGCTCTTTAAGAGTACTGTCGGAAATTAAAAAAGACCGTGCATTGTCGATGAGTTTCGATAACAATTTACTAACAGAAGTTAAAGGAGTGGAGTATGTTGTTGGTTTAGGATATCGTTTTAAGGATGTAATATTTTCATCAAGACTGGCAGACAACCCAACAGGAATTATAAAAAGTGATATTAATATTAAAGCTGATTTTTCATTTAGAAATAATGAAACATTGGTTCGCTATTTAGATTATGATAACAATCAGCTGGCAGCCGGGCAAAATATCTGGTCATTAAAATTAACTGCTGATTATGCGTTTAGTAAAAACCTGACGGCAATATTCTATTACGATCATTCATTTTCAAAGGCGGTTATTTCGACATCATATCCAATAACCAATATTAGATCAGGGTTTACACTTCGTTATAATTTCGGAAATTAAATTTAGGTTTCTAACCAAGATATTATTAGAAGATTATTACATTTGTTGCAGAATTATTAAAATATCAATTTTCAAACATACTATTATGAGCATACCAGCAAATTTAAAGTACACAAAAGATCACGAATGGGTTAGCATCGAAGGCGATGTTGCAACTGTAGGAATTACTCATTTCGCACAAAAGGAGTTAGGAGATATCGTGTATGTTGAAGTAGAAACTTTAGATCAGACACTTGATAAAGATGAGGTTTTTGGAACAGTAGAAGCTGTAAAAACAGTTTCGGATTTGTTTTTACCTTTAACTGGAGAAATTATTGCTTTTAATGAAGATTTAGAAAGCGCACCTGAAACAGTAAATTCTGATCCTTACGGAGCTGGATGGATGATTAAAGTGAAAATTGCTAATCCTTCTGAAATAGATACTTTGTTGTCTGACGAAGCTTACAAACAATTGATCGGTGCCTAAACAATTATTGCTAATCTGGGCCATTATCTGCTCTGGAATCATTGCTTATTTTTGTTTAATGAATTCAAGCAATCTTCCGGTTGTTAATGTTCCTAGTATAGACAAGATTGTGCATTTTTGCTTTCATTTTGGATTTACAATTTCCTGGATTTTATTCTTTAAAAAAGAATTGAAAGGAAAAGAAGCGGATGATTATAAAGCTTACCTGATTTCGTTTATTTTTTCAGTTTTCTTTGGGATAACAATCGAAATTCTGCAAAGTGTTTTAACCACAACAAGAGCTTCAGATGTAACCGATGTTTTGGCAAATACATTAGGTGCAACGGCAGGAATTTTTACTGCAATTGCTTTTAAGAAACAAATCGACAAAATATAAGAATATAATTACCCACTTCGGTGGGTTTTTTATTGCCCTAAAATCAAACTTCCTAAAACAGTATTTTTTATGAATTTAAGTGTATTTTTGCCCCATTCGATCTAACTTCAATATTATGAATGTTAAGCAATACTTAGATTCAACATATTTAAAAACTGCTTCTCAAGCCGGAATTTCGGAAGAGGATAATATTGTTATAGTAAAAAATGCAATTTCAGAAGCGATTCAGGAAAACTTTAAATTAATCATGATTCGTCCTGAATATGTTAGTTTAGCCAAAGAAATGATTTTAAAGTCAAATACAAATGTATTAGTAGGTACAGTAATTGACTTTCCGAAAGGAGATTCCAATTTAGAATCTAAAATTAGAGAAGCAAATGAAGCGATCGAAAATGGTGCAGATGATTTGGATTTTGTTTGTAATTATGAAGCTTTTAAAAACGGCGATACTTCGCTGATAAAAGAAGAAATCCTAATAGGAACTCAAATTGGTCTTGCCAATAATAAAACCGTAAAATGGATTATTGAAGTCGCAGCTTTAACAGATAAAGAAATTATCCAGCTTAGTGCTTTGATAAAAAATGTTGTTATATCCAATTTTAAAGAAGACGATTACGCATCAGTATTTGTGAAATCATCGACTGGTTTTTATAAAACAGAAAATAATCTGCCAAACGGAGCCACAATTCCTGCTATAATAATGATGCTCGAAAATGCATCACCTTTGCCTGTAAAAGCAGCTGGCGGTGTAAGATCGTATGAAGATGCAATACAAATGATTCGTTTAGGTGTTAAGCGCATCGGAACATCGGCGGCAAAAACAATTGCAGACGGAAACAATACCACAAATCAATATTAAAATAAAAGCCTCAATCTACGTGAATAAGTTTTTTTTATCTCTTGTTATTTTACTAACTCCTTTGTTTGTTTTTTCTCAGGAAACAAATATAAAACAAGGTTTTACAGCAGAACAATTTCCTGTTTTTCCGCATTGTGAAAATCTTCAGTCTAAAAATTTACAAAACTGCTTTTATAGAGAAGTTCAGAATTTTGTATATGATAATTTTAATGTTCCGGAAAATTTAAAACAAAACAATTACAAAGGTGAAGTAAAAGTACTTTTTGAAGTTGATGCAAATGGGGAATTTAAAGTGCTTTATGTAAATGCAGCTGATGAGTCATTAGGTGAAGAAGCAAAACGCGTTTTTGGAAAATTTCCGAAAATAAAACCTTCTACTTATAATGGAAAACCAACGTATTCGAAATATACCATTTCAATTGATATTCCTCTAAAAAGCGCAGATCAGATTGCTGCAGAAGCTTTGGCGACATCAGAAATTTTAAAACCAATTGAAAAACCAATGACGGAGCTTGATAGTATTTTGTATAAAAAATACAACATGCCCGAGTTTGAAAGTCATTTGAATATTCCTTTTTCTCATAGTTATTATGCGCAGTTTGACGGAGCAATGAATCAGGTTGGAAGTAATAATCACACCGCTTCAAAACCGTATACGTATGCTGAGGTTTCTAAATATTATAATTTAAAAGCGGTAAATGAATCACTCCAGAAAAAAGTTTCTGGCTGGTGGGGAAGAAAGCTATGGAACGAAAATTTAGTGCAGATTCAGGGAGAAGATTATTGGCTGGCATTAAACCCAATTTTAGATTTACAAATGGGAAAAGCTTCAGATCTTGATGCTTCTTATTCTTATGTAAACACGCGTGCGCTTAATTTTAGAGGTGGATTGGGAAAACAGGTTAACTTTACCACTACTATTTTTGAAAGCCAGGGCCGATTTGCAGGTTATTATAATGATTATGCAGAAACATTGAAGCCTTCGGGAGGAAATCCGGCGATTATTCCGGGAATTGGAATTGCAAAACAATTTAAAACAGATGCATATGATTTTCCTTTAGCGGAAGCCAATATTACTTTTGCTCCCAGCCATATTTTTGATTTTCAGTTAGGTTATGGAAGGAATTTTATAGGAGATGGTTATCGCTCTTTGCTTGAAAGTGATGGAGCAAGTCCGTATCCGTATTTCAAAATCAATACCAACTTCTGGAAAATTAAATATACCAATACTTATATGTGGCTGAAAGATGTTCGTCCTGACGTAACAGTTGACAGAACATACGCAAGTAAATACATGGCAAACCATTACTTAAGCTGGAATGTTTCAAATAAATTGAATTTGGGTTTCTTTGAATCGGTAGTCTGGACAGATACTAACAATAGAGGATTTGATGTTAATTTTGTGAATCCAATTATTTTTTATCGTTCAGTAGAATTTGCTTCATCTTCACGAAGCGGAAATGCGCTTTTAGGAGCTACAGGTAAATATAAATGGAATAATAATGTCAACTTATACGCTCAGTTTTTACTAGATGAATTTTCGATTGGTGATATGAAATCAGGAGATAAAAGCTGGAAAAATAAATTTGGTTACCAATTCGGAGCTAAATATTACAACGCTTTTCATGTAAAAGATTTGCTTTTGCAGTTAGAATACAATCACGTTCGTCCTTATGTGTATTCTCATAGCGACCCAATTACCAATTACGGGCATAATAACCAGAGTATTGGTCATCAATGGGGAGGAAATTTTGATGAATTTATCGCAATTGGGCGTTATCATAAAGGACGTCTTTTTGCCGATGCAAAATTTACAGTTGGTAAAAGAGGTTTAGACTTTGATACTGCCGAAAACAGCTATAATTACGGAGGAAATATTTATAAAGATTATGACGAAAAGCGTCCGTATGATACCGGAGTAAAAGTAGGACAAGGGAATAAAACCAATGTTTTTATAGCCGATATTCAGGGAGGATATTTAGTTAATCCGATAACTAATTTAAAACTATTTGGAAGTTTTATTTACAGAAATTTCGATCCAACTCAGGAAACGGCAACAACATTTAAGCAAAGTACAACCTGGTTTACTATCGGATTGCGCTCTGATATCTTTAACTGGTATTTTGATTACTAGGATTTTTAATAAGATTTTTCGAAATAATAGTGTTAAAGATTGGTAAGTTCTTATTCTGTAAAGGTTTTATTGAAAAAAATCTAATTTTAAAGTTCCAAATTCTATAATCTAATTTGTACATTTGCAGCACTCAAAAAAAATATACAAAGACTACAGTATTGAACTCTGCTAAAAATACAATTTCAATAAAATCAATATTTCTGGATTTCAAAGAGATAACTAAAGCTGGTTTGGCTATTAGTGTTTTGTTTTCTTCTATAGCAGGATATTTATTAGGTGTTAATGATGAACATCCTTTTAAATGGAGTGTTTTGCTTATTCTGTCAATAGGAGGATATTGCATGGTTGGGGCTTCAAACGCCTTTAATCAGGTAATCGAAAAAGATATTGATTCTTTAATGGATCGAACAAAAAATCGTCCCGTACCTTCAGGGCGTATGTCGCCAATTACAGCATTAGTAGTGGCGAGTCTGCTTACAATTACAGGGATTGCATTGCTTTATACTATAAATGCAAAATCAGCAATGTTTGCAGCGGTTTCGATATTTTTATACACCAGTATTTATACGCCACTTAAAACGGTAACCCCATTGTCTGTTTTTGTTGGTGCTTTTCCGGGGGCAATTCCGTTTATGTTAGGCTGGGTAGCAGCTACAGGAGAGTTTGGCATCGAAGCCGGAACCTTATTTCTAATTCAGTTTTTCTGGCAGTTCCCGCATTTTTGGGCAATTGGCTGGTTTTTATATGATGATTATGCAAAAGCAGGAATCTTTATGCTTCCTACAGGGAATAAAGATAGAAAAACCGCTTTGCAGATTATTTTGTATACGATTTGGCTTATAATAGCGTCACTGTTGCCGGCTTTAGGATATACAGGGCAGTTGTTTATTTCGCCAATCGCTGCAGTTTTAGTATTTTTATTAGGTTTGTGGATGTTGTTTTATGCTGTACGTTTGTACAAATTAAGAACACCAAAAGCAGCCAGAACCTTAATGCTGGTAAGTGTTTCGTACATATCCTTACTGCAGATAGTATTTATAGTAGATAAATTTTTAAGATAGTTATGGAAATGACAATTCAAGCAAGTGAAGAACAAGTAAGAAAATCAAAATCAGCAAAATTGATTTTGTTATTCGCAATGGTAAGTATGACCATGATGTTCGCCGGACTTACAAGTGCCTTTGTGGTAAGTAAATCAAGAGCAGACTGGTTGACTAATTTTCAAATACCGACTGCATTTTATATTAGTACAGCAATTATTATTGGCTGCAGCGTTACTTTTTATCTGGCTAAAAAAGCAATTGAAAAAGGAAACAGAAGCGCTACTACAGGATTTCTTTTAGGAACATTTGCTTTAGGAGTTCTATTTGTGATTTTCCAGTTTAGAGGTTTCGGGCAAATCATCGAAAGCGGGTATTACATGACAGGGCAAGGTAGCTCAATTACTACAACTTTCCTTTATGTGATTGCGCTTATGCACTTATTGCACTTAGCAGGCGGATTAATTTCGCTTTTAATTATAATTTATAATCATTTTAAACAAAAATACAATCCGACTCAAACTCTTGGTATAGAACTAGGTGCGATGTATTGGCACTTTTTGGATTTATTGTGGGTATTATTATTTTTATTTTTATATTTCTTTAAATAAGAAAAAAACGTAAATTTGGGAACTTTTTAACGAATATCTTTTATGGAAGCGACAGTTACTACTGCAAATAACGACGAAAAAACTTGGGGAGGCGGTGAGCATATTCAGCCATTAGGAGCAAGTTATGGTAAAATGATGATGTGGTTTTTTATCGTATCAGATGCCTTAACATTCTCTGGATTTTTAGGTGCTTATGGTTTTTCTAGATTTAAATTTATTGAAACATGGCCATTGGCTGACGAGGTGTTTACTCACTTTCCTTTTATGCATGGTGTTTCGGCTCCTATGTATTATGTAGCCTTAATGACTTTTATCTTGATTTTCTCATCTGTAACAATGGTTTTAGCTGTTGATGCAGGTCACCAATTAAAGAAAACAAAAGTTGCTATTTACATGTTCTTAACTATTATTGGAGGTTTAATTTTCGTTGGTTCTCAGGCTTGGGAGTGGAAAAACTTCATTAAAGGAGAATATGGTGCAGTTGAAACTAAAGGCGGAAGTTTATTACAGTTTGTTAAAGCTGACGGAACAAGAGTTGCTCTTGCTGATTTCGCAGTAAAATTACCAGAACAAAGAGAAGCATTAACAAGAAGCCACGGAACTTGGTTTGTTGAAGATGCTGAAACGCAGCCAACTTACACTGTTGCTGAAATTCAGGCAGGATTTAAAGCTCATCCTGATGTATTAATCAGAACTGAAAAACTTACAGCTGAAAAGAAAAAAACAGTTTTAACAAGAGCAGAATCTGAAGCTCGTTTAGCTGATGCAAAATATGTAGTAGAAGGAGCAAACTTAACTAGAAATGAATACGGTAGTAAATTATTCGCTGATTTCTTCTTCTTCATTACAGGATTCCACGGTTTCCACGTATTTTCAGGAGTTATCATCAATATCATCATTTTCTTCAATGTGTTATTAGGAACTTATGAAAAGAGAAGAAGCTACGAAATGGTAGAAAAAGTTGGTTTATACTGGCACTTCGTAGATTTAGTTTGGGTATTTGTATTTACAGTATTCTACTTAGTTTAATTTTAGATTTTAATTATTATGTCACACGAGCACGTATCAAATACAAAAAGAATCTGGTTTGTTTTTGGATTACTATCAGTAGTAACTACAGTAGAAGTTATTTTAGGTATTTATAAACCAGGGTTTTTAGAATTTAAACATTTTATCGGTTTGAACTTGTTAAACTGGATATTCTATATCTTAACAATTTTCAAAGCTTATTATATTGTATGGGCATTCATGCACATGGAAGGTGAAAAAAGCAGCCTTAGATGGTCTGTTGTATCACCAGTTATTTTCCTAGTATTATATTTATTGTTCATCTTGTTAACAGAAGGACACTATATTTATGGGGTTTTTAAAGATTCTACTATTAAATGGAATTTTTAACATGATATTAATTCGAAAAGAAGCTCCGTTTAACGGAGCTTTTTTTATTTTTGTACCTCAAAATCTTCCGTTAAAACAATGAAAAAAAATATAGTTCTTTTTGCGCTTTTTGTTTTACCAATTGTTGCCTATTTGTTTTTTGCTTCGGGCGTAAATAGTTTTACAAAACTCCCTGTAATCACTCCAAAAATTGCCGACTTTGGAAATTGGAAATCTCTTAATGGCAAAAAAGTTTCTCTTGATAAAAAAATCACAGTTCTTGGTTTTTCCGGTTCAAATATTCTGGAAAACAGAGGAAACTATTTCAATCTTAATGAAAAAATCTACAAACGCTATAATGGTTTTGAAGATCTTCAATTTGTAGTTTTATGTCCGCTTGGAACAGAAAATGAAGCTCAAAAACTTGTTGATGCTCTTAAACCATTTACAGACGTTAAAAACTGGAATTTCGTTTTTGCTTCTCCGGAAGAAATTCAGAAATTTTATAATCAGCTTCACTTAAAAGGAAAATTAAACGATAAACTCGGAACATCAAACGTTTTTATTGTTGATAAAGAAAGAAATTTAAGAGGCCGTAAAGGTGGAAACAAAGATCAGAAAGAAGAGTACAAAGAAGGATACGATACTTTTCATCCATCTGAATTGAGCAATGAAATGCTGGATGATTTTAAAATCATTTTATACGAGTACAGAGCAGCTCTTAAAAAGAACCACAATGCCACAAAACAACTTTAAAATTATTTATAATGTTCAAAAATAAATCTTACATAGGGATTTCGTTTGTCATTTTGATTTTCGGAATTTACGCAGTACCAAAAATTGTTGATAGAATCAAAAACGGAGATGTTGTAAAAGGAAATCGTTTAGATAATGTTGATTCTAAAAATTCTAAAACAGACGAGAAATTATTAACGATTGGAAAAGCTCCGAAATTTGAATTAACAAATCAGGATAATGTTAAGATTTCAAACGAAACCTATAAAGGGAAAGTGTATGTTTTAGAGTTTTTCTTCACGACATGTCCTTCAATTTGTCCGAAGATGAATTTGAGCATGCTGGAAATTGAAAAAACTTTTTTTGGAAATCCAAACTTCGGAATTGTATCGATTACGATTGATCCAACTCATGATACGCCTCAGGTTTTAAAAGAACATGCTAAATTATTAGGAGTAAAATCATCAAACTGGAACTTTTTAACTGGCGACAGAAATACTATAATGGATTTATCAAATAAAGGATTTAACCTTTATGCAGGTGAAAATTCAAAAGTAAGCGGAGGTTTTGAACATTCAGGATTATTTGCTTTAATTGACAAAAATGGAAACATTCGCTGCCGAAAAGATGAATTTGGTAACCCAAGTATTTACTACGATGGTTTAGACAAAAAAGGAGTTAGAGACATTCAGGAAGACATAAAAATATTATTAGGAGAATAAGATGGAAGACAATTCATTAGAAAAAAAATACAATAAATATATCGTTGCGGTTTCGATTATTATACCAGTGGTGGTAGCCATACTTTTTGGTATTAAACTGAAAGATTTTGGAGTTAATGTAGAGCCGCTTTCGTTTCTGCCTCCTATTTATGCCACAACAAATGGTATTACGGCAATAGTTTTGGTTTGGGCAGTTATTGCCGTGAAAAATGGAAAACTTAAACTGCATGAGCGTTTAATGACTTTTGCAATTGCGTTATCGGTTGCTTTTTTAGTAATGTATGTAGCGTATCATATGACTTCAGATTCGACTAAATTTGGAGGAGAAGGAGTTATTCGATATGTATACTTTTTCATTTTAGTAACTCACATTTTGTTGTCTATTGCGATCATTCCATTGGTTTTAATAACGTATGTAAGAGCATTGGCACAAAAGTTTGACAAACATAAAAAGATAGCAAAAATAACATTTCCGCTTTGGTTATATGTAGCGGTTACAGGTGTTATAGTTTATTTAATGATTTCTCCGTATTATGTATACTAAAAATAAAATCCAAAAAACAAATTCCAAAATCCAAAGATTAATACTTGGAATTTGTGTTTTCCTAATTGGAATTTCGGCCAATGCGCAATGTGCAATGTGCCGCGCGGCGCTGGCAGGAGATTCAAACATAAAAAAAGCAGAAGCTGTAAATGACGGAATTGTTTTTTTAATGATTATCCCTTATTTACTCGTAGCAATAATAGGTTTTCTTATTTATAAGATGTACCGATCTAAAAAGAAAAAGGCAGAAGTTTAATTCTGCCTTTTTTTTATTTTAATCCGTTTACTGAAACATTAACCGTTCCGTTTATTTCTATAAAAGCTATTATGGCCTGATTGGTTAATTGGATTTTATCAAACTGAATATCTTCCATTTTTCCGTTTACAAAAACGCCGGGCATTGGTGAATAATTCTTCAGGTAAGCTGCCATGTTTTTCTTTCCATCTTCTAAATTCGGCTGAATCGAGTATCGGCAGCTTTCTTCCATTTTCTTTAAAACAAAACCTTGAGCGAGCCAGTTTGCCGTGCGCATTAATTTACTTTTTGTGTCTAAAACGTAATCCAGTTTGTCAAAATAAATCTCTTTTGTCTGCGGATTGTATTGCGGAAAACCATTCAAATAAAGTGTTCCGTTTACAGAGCCTAAAACATCGAGTGCAATAACCATTTTGCCGTTTTTATGCCAAATAGAAACATTTTTCACGGTAACCTTTTTGCTTCCTGAACCAAATTCTTGTCCGGCAAAATTCTTGGTCATAATTTTTGACGCATCAACATAGCTTGAAATCGCGAGCAATATTGGCAGAAATTTGATTAGGAATTTTTGTAACTGGTTTTAAAACAATTTTATTGGTATTGAATTTCGATTCCGGTTGTTTGCCAACAATAGTTTCCATGTTGCATTTCATTCCCATTTCCATCAAAAAAGAATCGTTTTTAAGTTTGGCGTTCGTTGAATAAACTTCAATAGGAACAATTCTCAGCCAGCTTTCATACGTGTCGCTCATTTGAAATGGCGTACAGATTTTTTCTAAAGCCGATAAAACGTTTGGTTTAAAATCCATTGATTTTTCAATAGCTTCATCAATTTTATGCTCCAGTTTAGATTTAAAAATAGAAATTGCCGGATTGATTAAATAGGTAATCGGCATATTTTTCCCAAAAACAGTCATCGTTGGACTTTCGTTCCAGTCTAAAGATTTGAATTCAGTTTTAGTATTTAATTTCCAATTCGTTAAAGCAGCCTCGCTTGATAAAGTAATAACGCCGTTTAAATTAAATTCCCGGGTATCATAAAGTTCAACGCCTAGTTTTTTGGTGCCAATTCTATATTTGATATTGGCTTTTAAAGGCAGAATTGTTTTTATTTTTTTATCCGGATTGGCAGGATCATTTTGAATTTTTATAGGAGCCTGTTTCCAGATTTTCATTTCAATATCATCATCTTCAATATTATTGTCTTCGTAAATCAAGCCATTTAAAATAGTATTGGTTTGATTTTCAATATCATTTAATTTAACCGTGATAGGCAGATTTATAAATGAAGGATTAGCATCATAAATTAACGGACTTGCATCGTCTGGTTCTGGTTTTAAAGTTTCTAATTTTTGTGATGTAGAACAGCTTACAAGGACTACAGCTGCGATAAACATTGAGATTGTAGAAAAAAACTTCATATTTAATGATTTTTTTAGGTGAAGCAAAATTAAGAAAACAATTAAATTATTCAGGGAAAGTGTAACATTTGATAATAACTACCGTCTTATTTAGATAATGAAACACAATTATTAACGTTTTATTATCATAATTTACTTATAAAATATATTATTATTGTTTTAAAAATTTAACAATACCATGATCGAAATTAAAGATTTGCACAAGTCCTATAAAATGGGAAGTTCGGAATTACATGTGTTGAAAGGAATTAATTTTAATATTGCCGAAGGAGAATTAGTAGCGATTATGGGATCATCAGGATCTGGAAAGTCGACTCTTTTAAATATTTTAGGAATTCTTGACGAAGCCGATTCTGGTAGTTATACTTTAGACAAAACTCCAATTAAAAAATTAAACGAAACTTTAGCCTCAAAATACAGAAATAAATTTTTAGGATTTGTTTTTCAATCTTTCAACTTAATTAATTACAAATCGGCACTCGATAATGTTGCAATGCCTTTGTATTATCAGGGTGTAAAAAGAAAAGAACGTTATGATATAGCGATGAAATATCTTGAAAAAGTAGGTTTAGGATCGCATTCTCACCATTTACCAAACGAACTTTCGGGAGGACAAAAACAGCGTGTGGCTATCGCAAGAGCATTGGCATCAAACCCAAAAGTTTTATTGGCCGATGAGCCAACAGGAGCGTTAGATACTAAAACTTCTTATGAAGTTATGGAGCTTATTCAGGGAATTAACGACGAAGGAAAAACAATTTTGATCGTTACACACGAACCGGATATTGCCGCAATGTGCAAAAGAAATGTAGTCCTGAAAGACGGATTAATTATCGATGATAAATTAGTAGAACAAGTTAGAGCTTCATCTTATGTTTAATATTGAGCGTTGGCAGGAAATATTTGATGCTATTTCAAAAAACCGTTTAAGAACATTCTTAACCGGAATTTCTGTAGCATCGGGGATTTTCATTTTGGTGATTTTGCTGGGAGCAGGAAAAGGTCTTCAAAATGGTATTGAAAAACAATTCGAGCGTGATGCTGCCGGAATTATTGAGGTTTGGCCAGGTACAACAACAAAAGAGTATAAAGGTTTAAATCCGGGAAGACAGATTCAGTTTCGAAATAGCGATTATAATCAATCAGTTCAGAAATTTGAAGATAAATTAGATTTAAGAGCTTCTACACAAAATTATTGGGGAGCACAATTTGCTTACGGCAAAGAAAATGGCAATTACCAATACAGAGGCGTTAATCCTGATTATGGCGGAATTGAGAATTTAACGATAGTTCAGGGGCGTTATGTAAATAGTAAAGACTTAGAAAACAACGAAAAAGTCGCCACTATCGGGATGAAAATAAAAACAGATTTGTTTAAAGATCAGGATGCACTTGGAAAAGAAATTCTAATCAATAATATCAATTTTAAAGTAATAGGAATTTTTACAGATCCGGGAGGAGAAAGAGAAGAAGCGAGAGCTTATCTGCCTTTGACAACGGTACAAAGAACTTTTGGAGCAGGAGATAAAATCAGTAATATGTTTTTTACGATGAAAAAGACAAACGATTACGATGAAGCTTTGGCACAATCTGAAAAGTTTACGCAGGATTTAAAAAACTTGTTGAAAAGTAAAAATATTGTAGCTCCAGAAGATGACAGCGGAATTGGAGCATATAATTCTGTTAAAGATGCCAAACAATTTTATGATTTGAATTTATACATAAGACTGTTTTTCTGGTGGGTTGGTATTTGTACCATTATTGCCGGTGTTGTAGGTGTGAGTAATATTATGTTGATTATTGTAAAAGAAAGAACAAAAGAAATTGGAATTAGAAAAGCATTAGGTGCGTCTCCATTTTCTATCATTACGATGATACTTCACGAATCTATTTTTATTACTACGATAGCTGGTTTTACAGGACTTTTGGCAAGTTTGGCATTGTTAGAATTTGTAGGTCCGATGGTGCAGAGTGAGTATTTTAGAAATCCTGAAGTAGATTTCAATGTGGCATTAACAACATTGTTTTTACTTGTATTTGCCGGTGCTTTAGCGGGATTTTTTCCGGCATACAGAGCAGCCAAAATTAAACCTATTGTAGCACTTAGAGACGAATAATTATGTTTAAAAAAGATAATTGGGATGAGATTTTACAGGCCTTAACGGCGAATCCCTTCAGAACTATTCTGACTGCTTTTGGTGTATTTTGGGGAATTTTTATTTTGGTGATTTTATTGGCTGCAGGGAATGGTTTAGAAAACGGAATTAAAAAAGGATTTGACGGAATTGCCACAAACACCATGTTTATGTGGAGCCAAACGACTTCTAAAGCTTATAAAGGACTGCCAAAAACACGCCGCTATGATTTTAGAAATAGTGATGTAGCGGCATTAAAAGCGGCATTGCCAGATTTATTATATGTTTCGCCAAGAAATCAGTTAGGGGATTTTAACGGAACAAATAACGTGGTTCGCGGAACAAAAACTTCGGCATTTACCATTTATGGAGATTACCCGGAACTGATTAAACAGCAGCCAATGGATATTATTCAGGGCAGATTTATAAATCAGCAGGATATTCAGGATAAAAGAAAAGTAGCCATAATCGGGAAAGGGGTTATCAGCGAATTGTATGGGAAAGAAGAAGAAGCTGTTGGAACGTACATCAAAATTAACGGAATAAATTTCATGGTGGTTGGTGTTTATAAATCGAAACAACAGGGAGGAAATGCAGAACAGGAACAAAAAAACATTTTTATTCCGTTTACAACCTTTCAGCAGGCTTTTAATTACGGAGATAAAGTAGGATGGATGGCGCTTACTGCTAAAGATGAAACTTCTATTACAGATCTAAAACCTAAAATTTTAGAAATAATAAAATCGCTTCATTCTATAAACCCTGCAGATGACAGAGCAGTTGGAAATTTTGACTTGTACGAACAGTTTAATAAAGTACAGAGCTTATTTAATATTCTAAAAATCATAGCGTATTTCGTTGGGACATTAGTCCTGATTTCCGGAGTAATCGGAATTTCAAACATTATGCTTATTGTAGTTAAAGAACGTACCAAAGAAATTGGAATCAGAAGAGCTTTAGGGGCAACTCCGGGAGCAATTAGATCACAAATTTTAACTGAGTCAATATTTTTAACCATCATTTCAGGGATGTTCGGCATTGCTGTTGCAACCGGAATTATTGCGCTTTTAAATTTAGCTCTTGATTCTATGCCGCCCGGAAACGATACTATGTTTGCCAATCCAAGCGTAGATTTAGGAGTTGTATTTGTTGCCTTAATAATATTAGTAGGATCAGGTTTGCTGGCAGGATTTATTCCGGCGCAGACCGCAATTAATGTAAAGCCGGTAGATGCTTTACGAACAGAATAAAATTATCAATCAAAATAATCGATTAAACCGAAAACAAAATGAAAAAAGGAGTAACCGTAACCATTTTAATTTTAATTGCCATTGTGTTTTTTGGCGCACTTTACTACTTGTACGCAAAGAACCAGGAATCACCAATTATTTATAAAACGGAGAAAGCAGAGATTAAAACAATCGTAAAAAATACAATTGCGACTGGAAATATTCAGCCTGATGAAGAGGTCCTAATCAAACCAAATATTTCAGGTATTATTGAAGAAGTTTATATCAAAGCTGGAGAAAAGATTAAAGCAGGCGATATGATTGCTAAAATTAGAGTTGTTGCCAACGTTTCGAACGTAAGCAGTACTCAAAATCAGGTTCAGACTGCTAAAATTGCTTTAGATAATCAAGAAAGAATTTACAAGAGACAAAAAACATTGTTTGAGAAAGATGTAATTTCAGCAAATGATTTTGATGCTGCTCAAGTTGCTTACAATCAGGCAAAACAAACTTACCTTGCAGCAAAACAAAGTTTAGATATTGTAAAAACAGGAACAACTTCTTCATTAGGAAGTTATGCAAATACATTAATTCGTTCTACGGTAAACGGAATGGTTTTACAAGTTCCTGTAAAAGTAGGAAATCAGGTTATCGAAAGTAATAATTTCAACGAAGGAACTACAATTGCAAGTGTTGCCGATGTGGGAAGAATGATTTTTATTGGAAAAATTGATGAATCTGAAGTTGGAAAAATCAAAGAAAAAATGCCAATTGAAATTACAGTTGGAGCTATAGAAAATAAAAAGTTCGACGCAGTTTTGACAGATATTGCACCAAAAGGAGTTGTAGAAAATGGAGCAATTCAGTTTGAAATAAAAGCAAGATTAGAAAATAGAGACGAAACATTTATTAGAGCCGGTTTAAGTGCAAATGCATCTATCATTCTTGAAAAAGCTGATAAAGTTATGGCTATAAAAGAATCATTAGTTCAGTTTGACAAAAAAACTCAAAAACCTTATGTAGAAGTTGAAACTTCATATCAAAAATTCCAAAGAAGAGATTTAGTTCTTGGCGTAAGCGATGGAATTTATGTTCAGGTTAAAAGCGGAATTAAAAACACAGATAAAATAAAAATCTGGAATCAGGGTTTAATTGACGAAAAAGAAGAGAAAAAGTAATTTGAGTCTATAAAGAGTTTTTGGTTTTAAAAAATGTTAAATTTGCGTAGAACCGTTTACTGCGCTTTCATTCAAAATATATGAAAATAAATAAATATAATAGTCTTGTTTTTGCGATGTTGTTTGGTTTTGGATTAACCGGTCACGCTCAAACAAAGCAATGGACACTCGAAGAATGTGTACGATATGCATTAGATAATAATATCACGATTAAATTATCTGAGTTAGATGTTAAAACAGCCGATATAGATAAAAGGGGAGCGTTAGGGAGTTACCTTCCTACGGTAAATGGTAATGCTTCGCATTCCTGGAATATTGGTTTGAACGTTAACCCGGTTACCAATATTGCAACTACGCAAACAACTCAATATTCTTCATTGGGAGTAAATGCAAATGTGGATATCTACAAAGGTCTGCAAAATCAAAATGCTTATAGAAGAGCCAGCCTTGCTATTGTAGCATCAAAATATCAATTGCTGAAAATGCAGGAAGATATTTCATTAAATGTGGCAAATGCTTTTCTGCAGATTTTATCAAATAAAGAAAATCTGAAAGTAAGACAAGAACAGTTAACTATAGATGAAAAGCGTTTATCACGTTCTGAAGAAATGGTAAATGCAGGAACAATTCCTCGTGGGGATTTATTCGATTTAAAAGCGACTGTTGCTACAGATAAACAAAATATTACAGTTGCTGAAAATAGTTTGCTGATTTCAAAATTAAGTTTAGCGCAGCTTTTACAATTAAAAGAATTTGCAGATTTTGACGTAGTTGACGACACAAATGCAAAAGACGAGAACAATATCATGGCGCAAAGTCCAATTGATATTTATAATAAAGCCAAAGAAACCAGAACAGAGCTAAAACTAGCACAAACGAATCTGGAAATTGCGGAGAAAAATGTTTCTATTGCCAGAGGAGCGTATCAGCCAACATTAAGAGGTTTTTATCAATTTAGTACAAGTGCAAGTTACAGTGACAGATTAATTGGAACAGATGGTGCAGGAAATCCAATTTATGCAGGTCCGAATCCGGTTTTCCAACAGTTTAGTGATAATAAAGGACATAATTTTGGTTTGCAATTAAGTGTTCCGATATTTAATGGTTTCACTGTAAAAAACAATGTCGAAAGAAATAAAGTAAGTTTAGAGAAATCTAAAATAGATTTAGAGCAAAAAAGTTTAGATTTGCAACGTAACGTATACACTGCCTTTACAGATGCAAAAGGAGCTTTAAATACTTATGAATCAGCTACGGTTACTTTAGAAGCAAGACAGCAGGCATATAATTATGCTAAAGAAAAGTATGATGTTGGGTTGATGAATTCATTTGATTTTACACAAGCGCAAACCCTGCTTACAAACGCACAATCTGATGTTATCAGAACAAAGTACGATTATATGTTTAAAATAAAAATACTTGAATTTTATTTTGGAATTCCAATCGTTCCAATTATTACAAAATAATTCATTATGAAGAAAAAAACAGTTTACTACCTAATTGGTTTAGCCGTAATTATTATTGTTGCATTAATAGGGCTTTCTAAGGCGGGAGTAATAGGAAACAAAGATGAAGGCAAAGAAGTTGAAACATCAAAAGTAGTTGCTTCGACTATTGTTGAAACGGTTTCGGCAACAGGAAAAATCCAGCCTGAAATCGAAGTAAAACTTTCATCTATGGTTTCCGGCGAAATTATTGCATTAAACGTAAAAGAAGGCCAGGTTGTAAAAAAAGGAGACTTACTGGTAAAAATAAATCCGGATTTATATACATCCGGTTTAGAAAGATCAGTGGCCAATTTATCAGGAACCAAAGCCGGTTTAGTGCAGTCTGAAGCCAGTTTTAAAGAAGCAAAAGCGAATTATGAGCGTAATAAAACGCTTTACGATAAAGGCGTAATTTCAAAATCTGATTGGGATAAAGCTGTTTCAGCTTATGAAGTTGCAAAAGCCACAAAACAATCTTCTTATTATAATGTTCAAAGTGCTTCGGCATCTGTAACAGAAGCCAGAGATAATTTAGGACGCACCACAATTTATGCTCCTGCAGATGGTACAATTTCGGTGTTAAATGTAGAGTTGGGCGAACGTGTTTTAGGTACTCAGCAAATGGCAGGAACTGAGCTTTTAAGAGTGGCTAATCTTAACAACATGGAAGTTGAAGTTGATGTAAATGAAAATGACATCGTAAAAGTTAAGATTGGAGACGAAGCTAATGTTGAAGTTGATGCTTATTTAAAAAAGAAATTTAAAGGAGTTGTAACCAGTATTTCAAATTCTGCAAGTACAACTTTAACTTCAGATCAGGTAACAAACTTCAAAGTAAAAGTTCGTATTTTAAAAGAATCATATCAGGATTTATTAGAAGGAAAACCAGAAGCGTATTCACCTTTTAGGCCAGGTATGACAGCTACGGTTGATATTATAACTACGACCAAAAATAATGTTCTGGCAGTGCCAATTAGTGCGGTTGTAGTAAAATCGGATACTACGGCTGTAAAAGATTTTGCGGTTGAAGAACCGGATGAAGATAAAAAAGCCGCTCCAAGAAAAGACAAAAAGCTAGAATGTGTTTTTGTAAAAGTAGGAGATAAGGCTAAAATTAAAATCATTAAAACCGGAATTCAGGACGATACCAATATCGAAGTAATGTCTGGATTAAAAGCGGGAGATGTAGTTATTACGGGACCTTATACAACAGTATCAAAAGAATTAAATTCTGGTGATAAAGTAAAACGCAAATCAGCAGATACTCCTAAAAAGTAATTTTAATTATGACCACTGCATTGTATAGCGGACCTTCTGCAGACCTCTTTTTTGGTTTTTTCGGAGGTTTTATTTGTGCCGTTATATATTTAATATGGGGACATTATAGTACTTATAAAACAAAATATTATAGTGATGAATTTATATATTTTTCAATAGGAAAAAAATTGATTCTATATATAAGTTTTTTATTAGCAAATTTATTAGTGGCATTTCTTTTATTTTGGCTATTAAGCCTTACTTTTGCTGCTGTAATTTTTTAGATAGTTTAACCAAAAATCTTATCTCTTTGGCTTATATTCTCAACATCGAAACCGCTACCAAAAACTGTTCAGTCTCAATTGCAAAAAACGGAGAAACTATTCTTTGTAAAGAAATTGCAGAAGAAGGATATTCGCATGCTGAAAAACTTCACGTTTTTATTGAAGAAGTAATTACAGAATCTGGAATCTCAGTTCAGGATTTAAATGCAATTGCAGTAAGTCAGGGGCCGGGTTCATATACAGGTTTGAGAATTGGGGTTTCAGCAGCAAAAGGTTTATGTTTTGCCTTAAACATTCCGTTGATTGCTGTAGATACTTTGCAGACTTTAGCATCAAAAGCAAATGTTTCTGACGGAAAAATTATCTCAATGCTTGATGCCAGAAGAATGGAAGTTTACAGTGAAATTTTCACTTCTGATTTACAAGTTGAAAGAACAATTCAGGCTGAAATTATTACAAAAGATTCTTTTGCTGAATATTCAGAAAAAGTATATTTCGTAGGAGATTGTGCAGAGAAATGCAAACCAGTTTTAACTAAAGACAATTTCATCTTTTTAGAAGATATAAAATATCCTTCGGCAAACGAAATGAGTAAGATCAGTTACGATAAATATCAAAAAAGCGACACCGTTGATGTCGCTTATTTTGAACCTTATTATTTAAAAGATTTTATGATGACTCTGCCTAAAAAGCAATAATCAAATTTTATTTTTGAAGTGTAAACGGCTGAACAGAAATTCCTGCCTCATCTAAAGCTGTTTTGCAATCTTCCAGCGTTTCTGAAAATACGGCTCCGTAATTTGCATTTTTTGCCCACGGACGAACAGCAAAATCTACAGAACTAGCTGATAGATTTTTTACGAAAACTTCTGGCGCAGGCTTTTTAAGAACTTTTGGATTTTTATTTAAGACCTCTAACAAAATGTCTTTGGCTTTTTTAATATCAGAATCATAAGAAACAGAAAATGTCAAATCAGCTCTTCTTTCTCCCTGCATAGAATAATTAATAATCGTTCCGTTTGACAAAGCTCCGTTAGGAATAAAAACCGTTTGATTGTTTCCCGTAAGCATTTTAGTTACAAAAATCTGGATTTCTAAAACTGTTGCAATAACGCCTTGTGCCTCAATTGTATCACCAACTTTAAATGGTTTAAACACAATAATAAGCATTCCTCCGGCAAAATTAGAAAGTGAGCCCTGAAGCGATAAACCTACAGCAAGACCCATTGCTCCTAAAATGGCAACAAACGAAGAAGTTTCAATTCCGAGTTTTGAAATAAACGTTACAAACAATAAAATTCGAAGTGCCCATAATAAAATATCGGCAAGAAATTTTGTCAATGTTGGGTCAAGATTTCTCTTAACCATTATTTTTCTGATAACTCTGTTGATTAATCGAATGGCATATAAACCAACAAATAAAATTAAAATAGCAGAGATTAACTTTGGCGAATAATCAATTAAAATGTTTATAAATCTTGCTGCGTAATTGCTTAGCTGCTCTGGAGTGATGTACATAATTTTGTGTATAAAAAAACCTTCTCAAAGAGAAGGTATATTAATTTTTGCAAATATAAATATATTTTATTTTTATGCGAAAATAGTTTCAGTTACTTGTCTTCCTCAGAATCGGTTTCTGTAACTCCGTCTTCGCTTACATCAACTACAGTTTCAGAAACTAATTCGTAATCTGCATTTGTGTTTTCTGAAATAACTTCTTTTATCGAATCAAATACATCGCTTATTAATTCAGCCGCATTTTCTATTATAGGCTCTGCGGCTTCTTTAACCTCTTCAAAAGTATTCTCGGCTTCAACAGCTAAATCTTGTGTGGTTTCTTTAGCCGAACCGAATAAATTACTGAAAAATGATGATAATCCCATGGCTTTAAATTGATTAGTTATAAGTACAATATTAACTATTTTTGAATTAAAACAATGAAATTTTTCATTAATTAATGGTATAAAAAAACGCCTCAATTGAGACGCTTTTTTTATTTACTGAAGTATTTTTTATGCGTTTAAAGCTTCAACCTTAATCGCTTCATCGTTTAGCATGCTTTTCAGCATATTTTCGATACCGCTTTTTAAAGTAAAGGTTGATGAAGGACAGCCGCTGCAGGCACCTTGCAAAATTACTTTTACTGTTTTATCATCTTCATTATAAGAATCAAAAGCAATATTTCCACCATCGGCAGCAACTGCAGGTTTTACATATTCTTCTAAAATATTAATAATCTGCTGAGACGTAACATCAAGTTTGTCAAAAGCTTCATCTTTTGCAGTATCATTTTTAGCCGTTGTCTGAATTAAACTTTCGTCTAAAACAGTTCCGCCGTTTTCGATAAATTGTTTGATGAAAGTTCTTAATTCTAAAGTGATTTCAGACCAGTCATTAATTTCATATTTAGTAACAGAAATATAATTCTCATCAATAAAAACTTCTTTTACATAAGGAAACTTAAATAATTCCTGTGCCAATGGAGAAGAAGCAGTCTGGTCAATGTTTTTGTACTCTACGGCATTTCTTGTCAGCATTCTGCTCACTACAAATTTTAAAGCAGACAGGATTTGGAGTTGTTTCTCCGTAAACTGTAATAGGCTGTTTTTTAGCTTTGTTTTCGTCAACTTTTATAATTACACCGCCTTTGTCTACAAATGCAGCGATTTGTTCTGCTACATCTTCTTTTACGTCATTCCAGTCTACAATGCTGTATCTTTCAATTGCGATAAAATTTCCTGAAATATAAACGGTTTTTACAAACGGAAGGTAGAATAATTGTTGTGCTAAAGGTGAAGCTTGTGCTTCATCTATGTTTTTAAATTCAAAATTTTCGTTTTGAGTAATGAAATCTTCAAATTCAAACTTTAAAATAGTAGGATTTTGAGTCTCTTTTATAGTGATTTTTGTCATGGCATTAATTTTTTGCAAATTTACTAAAGTTATTTTCTACTATTACCTATATTTGATTTTTTAATAAAATAATTAAGACTCTCTTCAAATAATTCGTACGAAATTATGAAGAGTGCAAAAATTAGACTAACCAGCCAGCCATTATGAAATTAAAAATCAAGTTATTAATTGTTTTTTTAATAACGTCTTTTTATACTTACTCACAAGAAGGAATTCCAGTTTATTCAGATTATTTATCAGATAATTACTACTTAATTCATCCTTCGATGGCGGGAGCAGCAAACTGTGCAAAAATCAGGTTAACTGCAAGAAAACAGTGGTTTGGTCAGGAAGATGCGCCTTCTCTGCAAACATTGAGTTTTAACGGAAGGCTAGGAGAGCGTTCGGGTGCCGGAATTATTGTTTTTAATGATAAAAACGGATACCATTCTCAAAAAGGAGTTAAGCTTACGTATGCGCATCATATTATGTTTTCAAGAGATGAAGTCGATTTGAATCAGTTGTCGTTTGGTATTAGCGGCGGATTGATTCAGAATCAGTTAGATGAAACTAAATTTGGCGGAACTTTTGACCCAATTGTTTTTGGTTCGATTCAAAAAGATTCTTATTTCAATTTAGATATTGGTGCCTCTTATAATTATTTAGATTTTTATGCTCATGCAACTGTTCAGGGCGTTCTCGAAACAAGAAGAGAATTATATACAGATTACGAAAGCGATAACTTAAGAAAATACCTTTTAAGTGTGGGCTATGTATTTGGTAAAAGAGATAAAATTACCTGGGAACCTTCTGTATTGTTTCAGTTATTTGATCAGACAAAAGAAAAATCTATTGATGTCAACTTAAAAGCTTATAAGAATTTAGATTTTGGAAGTTTGTGGGCGGCCTTATCCTATAGAAGAAGTTTTGACGGAGCTCAGTTTAGTTCAGGAAGTGGTGTTTCTTCTCAAAAATTACAATATTTCACACCAATTGTGGGGGTAAACTTTAAGAACTTTATGTTTGCTTATACCTATTCTCAGGTTATGGGAGACGTGAAATTTGATACTGGAGGTTATCACCAAATTACTCTTGGTATAGACTTATTTTGTAGAAAGGAACGTTACGATTGTAATTGTCCGGCCATTAATTAATATTTTGATATGCTTATTAAATCTGTAAACGGAAAATCTCCTTCTATTCCAGAAGATTGTTATGTGGCCGAAAATGCTACTATAGTGGGAGATGTAACTTTTGGCGAATCATGCAGTGTTTGGTTTAATGCTGTTGTTCGCGGAGATGTTCATTTTATTAAAATAGGGAATAAAGTCAACATTCAGGACGGAGCTATAATTCATTGTACGTATCAAAAACACCCAACGATTATAGGAAATAACGTTTCAATTGGTCATAACGCAATAGTTCACGGCTGTACCATTCATGATAATGTTTTAATTGGAATGGGAGCTATTGTGATGGATAATTGTGTTGTAGAAAGTAATTCTATTATAGCGGCAGGAGCTGTTTTAACTCAAAATACAGTTGTACCTTCAGGGACTATATTTGCGGGCGTTCCTGCAAAAAAAGTAAAAGATATTGACCAATCTGATTTTGCAGGCGAAATTGGCCGAATTTCAAACAATTATGTGATGTATTCTAGCTGGTTTAAAAACGAAGAATAGAACTATAAATATTAAAAATTTCAAATCCCAAATTCCAACAATTGACAGTTGGAATTTGGGATTTATTTTTTGAAATTTAATAAAGTTATAAATTAATCTTTTCGAAAAAAGCAGTCTTATAACTTTCACTAATCGGAATTCGTTTGTCGCTAATCAAAACCTTATTTTTTTGAATTGATTTTACGTGTTTTATATTGATAATATAAGATCTGTGAATTCTTGAAAAACCTTTGTTTGAAAGAAGATTTTCAAGTTTTATCAAACTTATTAAAGTCAGTGTAAATTTATTATCTGTAGTATAAATTTTCACGTAGTCTTTCAATCCTTCAATAAATAAAATATCTGAAAAATTCATTTTTACGTTTTCATATTCAGCTCTTACAAACATAAAATCCTGTTCAGCTTCCGGAATTGTATTGGTTTCGGCAATAGCCTGAACTGTAGATGCCGGATTATTAATCTGTTGTGCTCTTACAACCGATTTTAAGAAACGATGAAACGGAATTGGTTTTACTAAATAATCGACTGCACCAAGATTGAAACCTTCAACGGCATAATCAGAATAAGCGGTTGTAAAAATTACTAAAGGTTTTTTTTCAATCGTGTTTAAAAAATCTATTCCAGAAAAATGCGGCATTTGAATGTCCAGAAAAATCAAATCAACATTATTTTGATTGATGAATGAAACGGCATCAATAGCATTATTAAAAGTATTGACTAATTCCAGCGAATCTACTTTTCTAACAAAATCTTCTAATAATTCAACTGCTAAAGGTTCATCATCTATAATTACACATTTCATCTGTTATGAATTAGGTTTTTAAATTTGTTTGGCAGTCAAAAGTAGTTTTAAACCAATGATTTAAGTTTTAAAATTATCATAAAAATACTGAATTTATACAAAATTTAAATCTTGTTTTTATTCAGATTTTTACGATGATATCTGTTTTTTTATTCTCCTGTAGTTTTAATTTCATCTAGTTTAAGATTTAGATGAACCCGGTAAAATTTATTATCCTGACTGATGGTAAGTTCATGTGCATCAGGATAAAGTAAATCTAGTCGGCTTTGAATATTGACAAGTCCAATTCCTGAATTTTCAGGATCTTTTTCATAATTCTCGATTGTATTTTCAATCCAAAAATCAAGGTTGTTTTCAGAAATGAATATCTTAATTTTTACATGCGTTGCGCCTTTATAATCGGTTCCGTATTTAAAAGCATTTTCAACAAACGAAATTAAAAGTAAAGGTTCAATAAACTTATTTTTTGTGTTTCCGTGAACGTTTATAACAATGTCTTCAATATTGTTTAATCTGAGTTTTTGCAACTCAATATAATTTTGAATGTAATTGATTTCTTTCTCTAAAGCCACCGTTTTATTATCTGTTTCATAAAGCATATAGCGCATTAATTCAGATAAGGTTACGATGGCATCAGGAACCAAATCAGATTTCTTATGTGCCAAAGAATAAATACTGTTTAACGAATTGAATAAAAAATGCGGATTGGTTTGTTTACGCAGATATATCAATTCTGTATTTGTTCGGTGTGTTTCGGCAATTAATTTGTTTTGCTGATTATTATAAAACTCTGTCAATGTTCTAATGACTGCACTTATTGTAATAATTAAAATATAAAAAAAGGATGGCCCAATTTTAAAAAACAAGGGCTGTCTGGCTGGTGTGAACATGACTTTGCCTCTGTGTCCTTTGTAAAGATTAATTGCTTCGTGCGGGAACATTCGGGGTCTTGCATGTCTGAACTCAGGAATAAAATAATTAATCCTGATGATCATAAACACTGAAATAATAATAAAAATGAAAAGAAAATACTGCCAATACTTTTTTTGTAAAAGAAGGGCAGGTACCAAATAAAAATAGTTCAAATAAAACAATAAAATTCCAGTTGCCCATTGTACATAAAAATCATTGCTGATTCTAAAAGGACTTTCATAAAACTGAATTAAAGATGTCAGTATAAAGAAAACCCAAAGGATACCGTGAAATAGTATTTTATTTGAATTTGTATTTTTAATGGTATCTAGTTTCATTTATAATTTTATTTTTAATAAAATTAATTCATTTTTGGTTACCGTTGGTGATAAGTTGTGTTTGAGTTTGTCCATAACTAAATGGCCTGTTTTTAATGCATCTTCTTGGGTTGCAAAACTTTTATTATTACTTATAACAGGAATTATCGATTGTTTGATTAAGATTTTATCTTTATAAGCAATTGTATATCCCCAGCCTGAATTTGTTTTAAATGCTTCTGCTTTTAATGTTTCCTTTTTTGTACAGGAAGCTATTAATAAAACAAGAACCAAAAACAATAAATTCTTCTGGATTTTACTCCAGAAGAATTGTTGAGTATTAATTGTCATCATCGCTTTGTTCATCTTGTGGTCTAAACTCCCAGGCATCATCATAATAAGTTGAGCCCACTCTTCCCAGCATATAAAACCCACGATTGTTAATTGAAAAACCAACTGCATCAGTTCTCGTTGCACCTTCCATTGCAGTTCTTTCTTCCCAAAGATCTGTTGACGGATTGTATTCCCAAACTGTTTTAATGTTTTCTCCACCTACAACATATCCTAATCCGTTCATTGAAAAACTTGAAGCGTTTGATCTTGTAATCGCATAATCATCATTCCATGAATAATCATCATCGGTATCTTTGTCAATATCTCTTTTTCTGGTCCAAACATCTGTAGAAGGATCAAATTCCCAAAAATCTTCCTGATAAACACCATTATTAACTCCGGTAACTAAATACGCTTTATCAGAAATTACAAATACAGTTGCATTACGTCTCTTGTTTCCGCTAAAACCGTTTACAAGTGTCCATGTATTTGCCTGATCATCATATTGATAAAAATCTTTTAAATAATTTCCATCATAACCAGTTCCGAAAAACGCTTTTCCGCCAACCTGAAAACCAACAGCAGCATAACGTCCAGTTCCTGCAAAATCAGCTTTTTGAGTCCAGCTATTGCTAGTTGGATCATATTGATAGAAATCTTTCAATTTATTTGTCCCATCATAACCAAGACCTACATATCCTTTATCATTTAATGTAAAGGCTGATGCTGAACTTCTGCCAACTCCTGTAAAATTTGCTTTTTGCTCCCAATAATCTCCAGTAGAGTTGTAAGCCCATAAATCTTTTAAATATTCGTCTCCGGTATATCCGGTTGCTATATAAGCAAAATCTCCAATAACAAAACTTGTTGCACTAGATCTTGCAGGACCGTCAAACGCAGATTTTTTAATCCAGTTTCCTACTAATTCATCTTCATCGTCGTTGCTGCAGCTTACAAAAAACAGGCTCGAAAGCAGGGTAGCGAATAATATTCCTTTTTTTAAATTATTCATAGTGTATTAATTTATTTATTGTTTGTATTTGATGCCTATTCCTAAAACATATCCGTTGCTTATATTAAAATCATAAGCAGTATGATTATTTTCGTCAGTCAGTTTATATTTTTTGTCAAAATCATATCCGGCTTTAAAATTTAAAAACCAGTTTTTATCGACATTTCTTTCATATTCGAGTGCTGCAGTCATTTGAGATAAAACTGCTTTTGACGCATTTATACCTGTATAGTTTTGACTGCTTAAATTGTAAAAACTTCCGTTGAAACTATTATTTAAACTAAACTTGTTTCTAATATTATTTGAATAGGAAATTCTCGAATCCGGGAAACCAATCAGTACATTAGCATTATCATTAATTCTATAATTTACCGATGCAACAGGCAAAAAATTAGTATTACCAAAAACGCTTGTTCGGGCTGCTCCAATACTTAATGTAGTTTTCGAACCTAATTGCTGATATATTTCAAAACTTCCTAAAAGTGCAAAATCAGAGAAACCAACATTTTGTTGAAAATTAAATGTTGGATTAAGTGCAAAATTTAATTTTGTAGAATTTGATATTTCCTGCGTAAACTCCAGTTTGTCCTGAATTTTTTGCAATCGATCTAAATTCTCGAATGATTCGTATTCGCCTAAATCATAATTCAATTTTAAATTCGAATATTCTAATGTGTTTGTTATCTGGCTTTTTGAACTTACTTTTTGGCTGAATTTTATTCCAATATTTGTTTCGGTGAAATCAATATTATCAGTTGGTTCTGTTTTTAGATTCATGTTTACCGAAAATTTTTCCTGTGCCTTCATGTTCAGAAATGACACTAAAAAAAACAAACAAATTATAAACCTTATTTTCATTACTTATTTATTGGCTCAAAAGTAGGTTGGAGAAGGTTTTAAAAAAAAGAAGATATATGTATGGCTCTTTTTGATAGACAAAACAGCCCTTTTTATAGCCGAATGAAATATTTATTTCCGTTAATCTATTGTAGATGATTTTAGGTCATTTATAGTCAAAAAAAGCTAGACTGTATATGTTATAGTGTAGCGCAGGAGAGTGCAATTTATATTTGCCCAAAAAATTGATTATGGGCAAGTTTTTATTAATGCTGGTTTTTGCTTTTACTATATTTTCATGCGGTACGGATACTGATGCAGGTGAGTTTGTTGTTGGTTCAGATTATCTGGCTCTAAGTAATAAAGTGGTTATGGTTGATACCGTTACGGTCGAAATGTCGACCATAAATTTTGACTCACTTGTAACTTCCGGTCAAAGCCGTATCTTAATTGGTAATTATGATGATCCTATTTTCGGGAAAGTAAAATCGAACGCTTATTTTCAGCTTTCAGGAAGTTCATATGCCTTAAACAATTCCGGGTCAGATACAGAGGCGGTGAATTTTGTTTTTGATTCTATCTCGATGATTTTAAAATATGATAATTATTACTACGGAGATACAACTCAGGTTCAGAAATTTGACATCCACAGGCTGACTCAAAAAGTAAAACCTAATACAGACGACGATAGTTTTTACAATAACTCTACTCTGACTTATAGTGATGAAAGTTTGGGAACAATTTCGTATAAACCACGTCCAATAGAAAAAGATTCGATCAATATTAGAATGGACGATGCTTTTGGTGAAGCGCTTTTTCAAAAAATAAAGAAAAGAGAAATTACAGACTTCGATAATTTTAAAGAATATTTAAAAGGATTAGTCCTTGTACCCTCGACTTCTAGTTCATCAAGTATGATAGGATTTAGTTCCTCTACAAGTAAAGTCAGACTTTATTATTCAAAATATCAGGCTGATACAGAGGCTGATTCTTTTTATATCGATTTTTTAATGTCAAATGCTGCAACACAGTTTAATTCGATTTCATCAGACAAAACAGGAACTTTGATTCAAAATCTGCCTGTTTCAACTCAAAGACTTTCAAGTACATTAACTAATAAACAAGGATTTATTCAGTCTGGAACCGGAGTAGCCTGCCGGATCGATTTTCCAAATATAAAGCAGCTTAAATCCATTTCAAGTAATGGGGCAATTGTCGATGCGCAATTATTTATAAAGCCGATTAATAATTCATATTCAGATAAATATCCACTGGCAGATTCCTTAAAGGTATATGTAGGAGATAATTTAAACAGAATTAGTGGCTCTTTACAAAATGCTGCGGGCTCCGCCGTTTATGGTATTTTAAATAAGAAAACTGATGAGTTTAATGAAAATCTGGGGTACACAATTCCATTAGGGAATTTTCTGCAGAAAGAAATGTTGAAAGCATCAGATTCAAGGTCAGCTTTGATCTTAACCTTACCGGGAATTTCCAAATCAGTAAACAGAATTGTTTTAGGAGATCAAAAACATCCGGATAATAAAATTCAAATTAAAGTTTATTACATCTCATACTAAATGAAAAATAAAATATTCTTTTTGAGCTGCTTCATTTTATTGTCGCTGACTTCATTTTCTCAAAGTATTTCAAGTTCGCCTTATTCATTATACGGAGTTGGAAGTTTATACGATTCTGATTTTGGAGCAATTCCTTCAATGGGATCTTCAGGAATCGCTTTAACGCCGTCAAACTTCATTAATAATTTGAATCCTGCCTCTTTAGGTTTTATGCCTCTTAATCATTTTATGCTCGATGTAGGAGGAAAGGCAATAGCAACAACATATCAAAGCAGTTCTAAGAGTGAGAAACGTAATAATTTTCAATTTTCTCATTTTGCTTTTGCATTTCCTGTTACTAAAAAATCAGGATTTAGTGTTTCGCTGCGACCATATTCAAGTGCATCTTATAAAATTTCTGATTTAAAACTTCCTATTCTGGATAGTAATGAATCTTACTACTTGACAGCTGGAGGTACTGGAGGTTTAAATAACTTTGATTTTTCGTACGGATATAGATTTACAGATAAATTTACGCTTGGAATTTCTACGGCTTTACTATTTGGAAATGTTGATGACAACAGAACTTTTACGATTTTAAACTCAATAACCAATATTCATAAAAAAACAGATTATAATGGTTTTCGGGCTACAATAGGATCTCAGTATAAAATCGATTCTACGTTTACGATTGGAACAACAATAAAACTGCCTACACAAATTAAAAGCTCAAAAGTACAGACTGTTGAAACGGTTGCTGATGAGGTTCTCTCTGTTATAGAATCAAATACACCTTCAGACGTTGATGATTATTATATGCCTCTGGAAATTGGTGTTGGTATTAGTAAAAAATTCAAGAAGGCTCTTACTGTGAATTTTGATTATCAAAAGAGTTTGTGGAATGATACAAGACAATCTGATTTATATGGCGATTTTGTAAACCAGGATCGATTTGCTCTTGGATTTGCTTATCTCGATGAGAAAAGTAATTTCAGAAAATATTGGGATAGGATACAATATTTTGCCGGCGCTAATTTTGATACCGGATATCTTGAAATAGATGGTAAAAGAGTTAATAATGCATCAGTTTCAGTTGGAATCAACCTGCCAATTGAAAACTCACTTTCGTCTCTTAATATTTCATATTCATACGGACAAAAGGGGAGAATTTCTGAAGGATTAATAAAGGAAAACTATCACAAGTTGTCTCTAAATTTATCTTTAGACGGAATTTGGTTTGTTAAACGAAAAATAGAGTAGTTTTTAGAAATCTTTTTCTATAACTGGATATTTATTTTCTAAAATTGATTGAAGTACTGCCGGGTTTGAATTTACAAAGAATTCCGGATCGTTTTGTACAGCATCGGTAAAACCCACTTTTTCACGAAGAATATTTTGGGTTTGTCTTGCTACAGCTTCTCCCGAATCAATAATTTTGATGTGCTCAGGAAGTATTTTCTTGATCTGCGGAATTAAATACGGATAATGACTGCAGCCTAAAACCAAATAATCAATATTAGCATCGATCATCGGCTGTAAATAAGATTCAAGCAGCTGCGTCATTTCTGGCGAATATAAATTACCATCTTCAATTAATTGTACCAAGCCATGACCCACTTGTTCTATAATTGTAGTGTGCTGAAACATTTCGGCTGTCTTATTAAATAGTTCACTATTCAGCGTGCCTTTTGTTGCTAGAATCCCTATAACTTGTGTTTTAGAGTTATTTGCAGCGGGTTTAATTGCCGGTTCAATTCCTATAAACGGAATATCATAATCATTTCGAAGTTCGCGAATGGCATTTGTTGTAGCGGTATTACATGCAACGACAATTAATTTGCAATTTTTCTCAAGCAAAAACTCTACATTTTTTTTGCTTAATGCAACAATTTCCTCTTTTGTTCTTTGTCCATATGGAGCATTTTTACTGTCAGCTAAGTAAATTGTTTTTTCGTTCGGAAGTAATTCGTGTATTTCTTTCCAGATTGAAGTTCCTCCAATACCAGAGTCAAAAACGCCTATAGGATTATTGTTTGTCATAAGACAAAGTTACATATTTCTTACTTTTTCTGCAATCGGGAATTTTAAATTAAAGTATAATTTATTGTAAATAAAATACTATATTTACCCTAAACCTTAAAACATTTACCACATGAAAATTATTGAAAAATTAGGAGCTCAAAAATTATCTAAACAAGAACTTAAACAAATCAATGGAGGAAATGCTCCAGAGTGCTATGGCATAGCTTGTATCGTTGGATTTGATGAAACCAGAAAACCTATTTGGGAATGTTTTCCTTCAGGAACTAAATGTCCGCCAAGAGGCTAATACACTTTTGTGTATTGAAGAAAAGGAGTCCAATATTGGGCTCCTTTTCTTTTTGAATTTAATAAACAATCTTTTTACAAGGGAAATCCATAAAAAATAAAAACGGCTCAAACTTTTTAAGCTTGAGCCGTTTTATTTTATCAGAATCGTTTTCTTAGAATCCTAAATCTTTTTTCACATCAGCAGTAATGTTTGGACCATCAGCTAATAAAAGAGTAGAACCATCTAAAACATATTGAAAACCTTTAGCTTTTCCAACTTTTTGGATAGAAGCTCTTACTTTTTCCATTAATGGTTTTACTATATCAGTTTCTTTTTGTTGAAGTTCTTTTTGAGCATTGTCTCTGTAATCAACAATTCTTTTTTGCATATCCTGAACTTCTTTAGAACGATCTCCGTTTACAGCTTCAGTTACAGTTGCAGCTTCTGCTTCATACTTTTTGATTTTAGTTTGATATTCATCAACCATTTTTTTGTATTCAGCATCATATGTACCACTTAATTTTTGCAGTTGATTTTGAGCATCTAACATAGCAGGCATTTTCGACATGATCTCGCTAACATCAACATGGGCAACCTTCGCCTGTGCGTTCATTGTATTACTTGCTCCTAAAATAAGTATTGCAGCAATTAGTAAAGTTTTGATTTGTTTCATCATTTTTAAAATATTAATTAATTATTGGTCGTATTTGTTTTTTGTGTTTCGGCTTCTTTTGCTTTTTTAGCCGCTTCTCGTTCTTCGAGTATTTTTTTTCTTCGTTCTTCTAATTCTTTTTTGCGCTGTTCATACAGTTTTTGTCTTTCTGCAGCTTTGTCTACTACCGGCTCTGTTGTTTCAGGAGTTGTAGTTGTAGTAGAGGCAGGCTTAGCGGTTTCTCCAGTTTTAGCAGCTTCAGCAGGTTTTGACGTTTCAGTTGTTTTAGCAGCTTCTGTTGCTGTTTTAGCAGTTTCAGAAACCGTGCCATTTTTTTTGGCTTCTCTTTCAGCCTGAATAGCTTTTCTTCTGTCATCGTATTCTTTTTTCTTAGCTTCCTGCTCCAGTCTTCTGTCTTCAATAAGCTTTTCTCTGGCTGTTCTTTTTTCATCTAATGCTTTTTGACGATCAGCCATTGCCGGATTTTCATCAATTGCATTTTCTTTACTTTCTTTAGCTTCCTGATCTTTCAGCTGTTTTTTAGTCAGCTGTTCTCTTTTTTCTGTTCTGTTTAAGATACGTATAACCTGATCGCTGATATCAAATCGTTTATTGCTGAATAGCATTGTCAAATCTGATGACTTATCAAAAATAAAATCATAATTCTTTGCTTCTGCAATATCCTGAACAGCAGTAAAAACCTGATCTTGTATTGGTTTTGCTAATGCTGATTTTTGTCGAATTAAATTTCCGTCAGCACCAAACTGTTTTTGCTGATAATCCAGCATCTCATTTTCAAGGAACTTAATTTCAGTTTCTCTTTCGTCTATTAATTCTTTTGTCAATAAAGCTTTTTCAGCTTTAAGGTTTTCCTTAAGAGTATTAATATTTAATTTTTTGGCTTCTATTTCTTGTTTCCACTTTTGAGCTTTGATCTCTAATTGTGATTTTGCTTCTTTATAGTCAGCAACATTTTCTAAAATATATTCCATATCAATGTAACCAATCCTAGTCGTCTTACCTTGAGCCTGACTTGTATTTGCTACAATCAAGGCTAAAAATATAAATAAAACTTGTTTCTTCATAACATTACTTTTATTTCTAAATTTTTAACCAAATGTACTAAACTTTGTAATAAAATTAGCACTAAAATTGTTGTCCAATAATAAAATGTGTTTCCCAGCCATTAGCCTTGTTTGTGGTAGACCCTGGAAGAGCATCAAACCCGTAACCAAAATCTATACCCAATAATCCAAATGCAGGCATAAACACACGTAAACCAGCACCAGCAGAACGATTCAAATCAAACGGATTGTAATCTCTAAACGTTGGATATGATGAACCAGCTTCTAAAAACGTTAATGCATAAATAGATGCAGACGATTTCAGTGTAATAGGATAACGTAACTCCATAGAGAACTTATTGTAAATGGTTGCTCCAATCTGCTGACCGTATCTAGAACTAGTTCTGTCTTCGATAATTGGTGTAAGCGAGTTATTTGGATAACCTCTTAACTGTATTGTTTCTCTACCATCCATAGAGTAGTTGGCCATACCGTCTCCTCCTAAATAGAAACGCTCAAACGGAACAACTCCTCTTGCCTGATCGTAAGCTCCCAGGAAACCAAATTCGGTTAATGTTCTTAAAACTAATTTACCATATACTTTAGTATACCAGTCAGCTTTAAATTTTACTTTATAATATTCTAACCAGTTGTATTTCTTTTGATCGACTTTTCCAACATCAGTGTCAGCACTTTTAAAATCTGATCCAACACTCACAGTTCCTGACTGACCATTAATTGTTTCAGTTTTAGTATAATCACCAGTATTAACAGGAAGACCATCCGCACCAGTATACATTGCACCGGTATTCTGCATTTTATATTCTTTCTGGTTCGATAAATCACTATAATTAATATTATTGAACAAAGAATATGGAGGTGTTACTTTTGCTGAGATGCTAAATTCAGAACCATAAGTTGGGAATATTGGGTTAACCCCTTTATTACTTCTTGAAATTCCTATTGTATAGGCAAGGTTTCTTGAAGCTCCGTTACCAAAAGTAAATAATCCTGTATAGTAATTATTCAAATCATAGTGCTGATAACTAACAGATTGTGAAAGTACAAAATAATCATCTGGCACTGTAAGACGCTTAGCTAAACCAACCTGTACTGTAAAAATATTAAAACTTTGGTTTCTGTCAACGTCTCTGGTTGCGTAATTGTAATTGAACTGTTTACTATACGATATAGATGAACTGAATTGTACTGGTTTTTTACCTCCAAACCATGGTTCAGAGAATGATAAACTGTAAGTCTGGAAATAGGTACTTCCTTGTAAACGAAGTGCTACTTTTTGACCATCTCCCATTGGTAATGGTTTATAGGCATCTTTATCAAATAATTTTCTTGCAGAGAAATTGTTGAAAGATAAACCTAAGGTTCCAATGAAACCTCCACCGCCATAACCTCCCTGAAGCTCAACCTGGCTAGATCCTTTTTCTACTAATTGATATTCGATATCAACAGTTCCAGCTGCTGGATCTACGTTTCTAAATTCAGGTTTAATAGCCTCAGGATCAAAGAATCCTAACTGACCAATTTCACGAATTGTTCTAACTAATTCTTCTTTGCTGTATTTGTTTCCTGGTTTAGTTCTTAACTCACGGTAAATTACGTGGTCATTTGTTTTGTCGTTTCCGGTAACGTAAATTTTGTTGAAATAGGCGATAGGCCCTTCCGTAATTCTAATCTCAAAATCGATAGTATCGTTAACTGTTTTTACCTCTACAGCATTAATTTTAGAGAATAAATAACCATTGTTTTGATATAAGTTTGTAATGTCTTCTCCGTCTGGTTTTGTGTTGTCAGCGATTCTTTTTTCTAACAATACACCATTATAAGTTTCTCCTTTTTTAATACCTAAATAACGGTTTAACTGTTGATCTGAATAGACAGTATTTCCTAAAAACTTAATGTTTCCAAAGTAGTATTTGTTTCCTTCTTCAACATTAATTTTAATCGCAAGCATATTTTTCTGTTTATTATAAGTAACAGAATCATAAATAATACGTGCATCACGATATCCTTTTTCTTTGTAAGCAGCAATAACTTTTTCTAAGTCAGTCTTGTATTTTTCCGGAATGAATTTAGAAGCTTTAAATACACGCAGCAGATTTTTCTGTTTTGTATCTTTCATAGCAGCTCTCAACTTAGTATCAGTAAGTTGTTTATTTCCAATGAAATCAATACTGCTGATTTTAACTTTATCGCCTTTATCAACCCTTACAAGCATATTTACCTGATTTCCGGCAGTGCTGTCAGGAGTTGTTGTAATGACAACTTTGGTGTTATAAAAGCCGTCTTTTTTATATTTATTTTCAATATAATTTTTGGTGGTAGTAATTAAGTTTTCGTTGACTATTTTGTTTTTAGTCAGGTTGTTATCCTTAATTAATCCTTCGACTTTACTTTTCTTAACACCAGTAAATTTTACCTCGTTTAACTTTGGAAGTTCGACAATATTTAAGTCTAAATAAATACTGTCATTTTGTACTTTATTAATATAAAAAGAGATTTCGTCAAAAAGTCCCAGTTTTCCTAATTTCTTAATAGCGCCAGTGATTTCTTCCCCGGGAACGGTGATTTCCTGCCCAGTCTGAAGACCTGAGAAAGTTACAACAGTTTGCTCATTGAAGCTTATTTTACCAACAACAGAGACTTTAGCTAGAATGTATTTTTTTCCTTGATCAAAAGGAACTCTATCTTGAGCTTTAATTTGTGAAAAACTACCCAGCATTAAAAGGGTACAGACTATTTGTGGTATTCTTTTTTGTAACACTAAAAATTTATTTAATTTGTTCACTGGTTTTTCCAAATCTACGTTCTCTTTTTTGATAACTAATAATAGCCTCATATAAATCTTGATCTTTAAAGTCTGGCCACAAGACATTAGTAAAATACAATTCTGCATAGGCAATCTGCCAAAGCAAAAAATTACTTATTCTATGTTCTCCACTTGTTCGTATTAATAAATCTACGTCAGGTAAATTTTGCGTGTAAAGATGCTCATTTATAATTAAATCGTCAATAGTGTCTATTGAAATTATATTATTTTTAACTTTATCACTTATTGTTCTGACAGCGTTTACTAATTCTTCTCTGGAACCATAGCTCAAAGCAAGTGTTAACGTAAGTCTGGTATTGTTTTTAGTTTTTTCAATTACATCTAAAAGCTCTTTTTGTGCCGTTTTTGGTAATTTATCAAGATTACCAATTGCATTAAGCCTAATATTATTTTCCTGTAGTGTAACTAGCTCTTTTTTTAAGGAATTGATCAATATTTTCATTAAAGCTTCTACCTCTAATTTCGGACGATTCCAGTTTTCTGTAGAAAAAGCATACAAGGTTAAATACTTAATACCAAGTTTAGCACAAGTAGTAATTGTTTTTTTTACAGATTTAGTGCCGTTTTCATGTCCAAAAGCTCTCATGAAGCCTTGTTGTTTAGCCCAGCGCCCGTTTCCGTCCATTATAATGGCCAGATGTTTAGGTAAGTTTGATTGATCTATAGAGTCTAGTAAATTCATTATGTATTATTCTGCGCAGTAGCAAGGTTTTTGTCCAAAGGTATAGCTTAAAGTTATACCCGAAAAGACATACCAGTCATTATTATTTAAATTTCCAAATTTTTTGATAGATGTATTGCTGGTGTCAGGATTACTGCCGTCGATATTATCGGTAAAAGTATATCTGGCTCCAACTTCGGCACCTATAATAAAATGAGGCGTTACATTTGATTTTATCCCCAAAGTCATTGGTATTGCAAAAGAATTTGAATTAATCTTCTGCGTTACATTCGGACTGGTTTCATAACGGTACAACCCATCATAAAGGAAAAAGCTTAAACCTGAATATATATAAGGAGTAACTTTTGTATGATAATCATGAAGGTTGAAATCGAAAAAATTGAATTCTAAACCGGCAGAAAACTCTTTTACGTCATTTTCAAATCGATAACCTCTGTTGCTGCGTCCTGTTTCATCTGAATCTAAATCGTTTCCAAGAATAGTAGATTGTGTATAAGAGAAACGGTAAGAATGTCTCGGGCTTTTATTCCATTTATATAAAACGCCTAAAGCCAGTTTGTCTGGTTTAATGTAAGTTGTACTTCCCACATCACCAACAAAGTTACTTCCGCCAATAAAAACACCAAGCTCATTTATCTGAGCATTTAGCGTAATAAAAGGGAAAAAACATAACAATAAATTAAAAATTTTCTTCATTTAATTCAGAATTGCGTGCAAATATAATAATTATCGATACGAATCAAAGTTCCTTTACATAAATGTGCCTCTTTTTCAATTTACATTATGATTTTGAGTCATTTAATGATGATTCGCTATATGCAGAACGAGAAAATGTGGTATTATCGTATAGTGATGAAAAATAAAAGAGTTTAATTTCTCTTGTCTTCTCCCCAAAGCAGTTTGTTCCTTAGTGTTTTGAGGAAAGTTTCGCCGGGAATTTCAACCATTTTTAGTTTATAATCTGTTTTTTTAATTTTTAGGATTGATTCATTTTTTACAGAAGAAATTCTGGAATCTAATGAAACTAAATATTGATCTTCTCTTCCTGTTACTCGTAAAGTAATTTCAGTGTCGTCTGGAATAACAAGTGGTCTGGCGGTTAGATTATGAGGGGCTATTGGTGTAATTACTAAACTTTTTACATCAGGGGTTAAAATAGGACCACCGCAGCTTAATGAATATCCTGTTGAACCGGTTGGCGTAGAAATAATCAATCCGTCTGCCCAGTATGAATTTAGATATTCGTTGTTTAGATACGTTTCGACTGTAATCATTGAAGTCGTATCTTTTCTGCTCACGGTAACTTCATTCATGGCAAAATTAAGTTCTTTAAAAGCTTCATTATAAGGTTCGCAGGTTAAACCTAATAAAGTTCTTTCAGAAGTTGTATAATTTTGGTCTATAACATATTGAAGTAAAATGTCGATATTCTCTTTTTGAACTTTGGCAAGAAATCCTAATCTTCCGGCATTTATACCTAATAATGGAACACCCGAATTACGAACAAAAGCTGCAGCTCTCAAAATGGTACCATCGCCGCCAATACTAATCAGCATTTCAAAACTATTATCTAAAGCAGTATTTGGAGCAAAAGTTTTGTATTCTTTTTTTACAAGCTGTTTCTCATAAAGCATATTCAGGAAGTTTTCTTCAATTACCATTTCTACATCATTGGAATTGAAAAAAGAGAAAATGTCTTTTATAATAGGTTCGGTACTGTTTTGATAATATTGTCCGTAAATGGCTATTTTCATTTGATGTTTAATCGATTTTTTGTTTAATTGTTTAATCGTTAATTTTCTTCGTTAAAACGATTAAACAATTAACCGATTCAACAAACAATACTATATATTAAGATATTTGTCTAAATAATCAGAGCGCTCTTTCAAGCTGTTAATATAAGTGTCTTCCTGATGTTCTGAAATAATTTCATAGCCATATCTTCTGTATGTCTGAATGATTTCATTCATAGCTCCCAGACCTATTTTAACTGTAATCTGAACATTTTCTACATCGGCTTCAGAAATAAAACAGCCCAAAATTTTGCCATTATTACTTTCTACAATCTGCGTTACTTCGCTCATAGAATAATCAAGCAGTCCTTTTTGAACGATAATAATACCTCCTTGTTCTTTTAAAAATGGAGTTTCCTGAAAAAATCGCATTATATCTTCCATTTCATAATATCCTACATAGATATTATTTTCGTCAAGAATCGGAATAATATTGGTATGGTTTTTTGCGAAAACTTCCAAAACATCAAGCCAAATCATCGATTTTCTGGCAAAAAAACGTTCCAGCGTATATTTGTAATCAATGGCTTTTTTGTCTGTGTCAAACGTTTCAACATCATCAGCAGAAATGCTTCCGATGAAAATCCCATCTTCTAAAATCGGAAAATGAGAAAAATTTACATCAATAAAAAAGTCCTGAATCGAGGCTATCGTTTCCTGACTATCAATCGCTCTGAAATCATTTGTGATATAGTTTGTAATTTCTGTCATAAATCAATCGAAGATATTTGATGCAAAATAATCAAAAAATACCAAAAACTGCTGCGTTTTACTTTGTATTTTTGTCGTAACAAATATAGTGTTACTTGAATTAATTATCTATTTATATGACAAAGTTAAGTGTTAATATCAATAAAATTGCAACGCTGAGAAATGCACGAGGCGGAAATGTTCCTGATTTATTAAAAGTTGCTGCCGATATTCAGCGTTTTGGAGGGCAGGGAATTACGATTCATCCTCGTCCGGATGAGCGTCATATTCGTTATCAGGATGCACGTGATTTAAAAGCAATTGTTACTACCGAATATAATATTGAAGGAAATCCACAGCATAATTTTATTGATTTAGTTTTAGAATGCAAACCAGATCAGGTTACTTTAGTGCCGGATGCCATTGGTGCTATAACCTCTTCGGCTGGCTGGGATACTATTAATAATCAGGCTTATTTAAGTGAAGTTATTCAGGAATTTCAAAGAAACGGAATCAGAACTTCGATTTTTGTTGATCCGGTTTTAGAAATGATTGAAGGAGCAAAAAAAACAGGAACTGACAGAATTGAATTATATACTGAAGCTTTTGCACATCAATATGAGTTAGGAAATAAAAACGGAATTGATCCTTATGTAAAAGCGGCAGAATTGGCAAACGAATTAGGTTTAGGAATTAATGCCGGACACGATTTAAGTTTAGATAATATTCAGTTTTTTAAACAAAATATTCCGGGATTGTTAGAAGTTTCTATTGGACATGCTTTGATTTCTGAGGCGCTTTATCTTGGTTTGGATAATGTTGTAAATATGTATTTAAATAAATTGAAGTAATTCTTCAATAATCTAAGTTGTTTGATAATGATTACAAATCAAAGTCCATTGTTTTCTGAAATAAGAGATATTATTCTTCAATCACGGCAGCATGTTTTCAGGATGGCAAACTCAGCTTTACTTGAAACATATTGGGGAATTGGAAAAGTGATAATTGAGAATGAACAGAAAGGAAAAGATCGCGCAGATTATGGTAAATCAACTTTAAAGAATTTAGCAAATCAGCTTACATTAGAATTTGGAAAAGGTTTTGATGAAAGAAACTTAAATAATATGCGTGCTTTTTATAAGTCATTTCCAATTTGGAACGCATTGCGTACTGAATTAAGCTGGACGCATTATAGATTATTGTCCAGATTAAATTCCGAAGAGAAAATAAATTATTATTTAAATGAAAGTGTTCAGAACAACTGGAATAGCAGAACATTGCAAAGACAGATAAACTCTTTGGCTTTTGAACGTGTTTTAGAGCATAGTAGTGTTAAAGAAAAGCCGGAAACAATTCAAAATTTAATAAAAGACCCATATATTTTTGAGTTTTTAGGGCTTTCATCTGAAACAAAAAATTCCGAAAGAAGCATTGAATCCTCAATTATAAATCATTTGCAGCAATTTTTATTGGAGTTTGGAAAAGGTTTTGCTTTTGTAGCAAGACAACAACATATTGTAACTGATACTTCTGATTTTTATATTGATTTAGTTTTCTATAATTACATTTTAAAATGTTTTGTAATTATTGATTTAAAAACCGGTAGTTTATCACATCAGGATATTGGGCAAATTGATATGTATGTTCGCATGTATGATGATTTAAAAAGAGTAGAATCGGATCAGCCCACAATAGGAATTTTGCTTTGTTCTGAAAAAGACGAAACAATTGTAAAATACTCTGTTCTGGCAGATAAAAAAAGTGTTTTTGCCAGTCAGTATTTATTATATATGCCAAAAGAAGAGGAATTAAAGGCATTAATTGAAAGCGATATTCAAAAATTTGAATTAGATAATAAAGAATAACCTAAGATAAAAATAAAATGTTATACTCAAAAATAGAAGGCGAAGGAAAACCATTTATCATCATGCACGGATTTCTGGGAATGTCTGATAACTGGAAAACATTAGCAGGACAATATGTCGAAGCGGGATTTCAGGTTCATATTTTAGATTTGCGAAACCACGGTCGAAGTTTTCATTCAGATGAATGGAGTTACGAAGCCATGGTTCAGGATGTTTTTGAATACTGTCAGGCAAATAATCTAACAAGAATTGATATTCTTGGGCATTCGATGGGAGGAAAAGTAGCTATGCTTTTTGCAACAACACATTCTGAAATAGTAGATAAATTAATTGTGGCAGATATTGGACCAAGATTCTACAAACAACACCACCAGGATATTTTGGCAGGTTTAAATGCGGTTGATTTTTCTGTAAAACCAAGTCGAAATGATGTTGAAGCGATTGTTTCGCAATATGTTTCTGATTTTGGTACACGCCAGTTTTTATTGAAAAATTTATACTGGAAAGAACCGGGGCAATTGGCATTTCGTTTTAATCTTGAAGTTTTTAATAATAATCTGGATGCAATTGGTAAACCTCTCCCTGATCATTTAGTTTTCGAAAAACCAACTTTGTTTATAAGAGGAGGAGAATCAGGTTATATTGTTGAAGCTGATTTGGACGGAATTAAAGCACATTTTCCAAATTTCAAATTAGAAACCATTCCAAATGCCGGACATTGGCTTCATGCCGAAAATCCAAAAATGTTTTTTGAATTGACAACGGAGTTTTTAAAAGAGTAGTTATTTTTGATAAAAAATTTAGTACTTTTAATTAAATTTTAAATCAGAAAAAACCATGAATTTATTACTTAGACTTCTCGTTACTGCTGGCTTGGTTCTGTTGTTATCTAACCTTTTGTCAGGGGTTCATGTTGCTAGTTTTGGTACAGCTGTAATTGTTGCAGTAGTTTTAGGATTGCTGAATCTTTTTATAAAACCAATTTTAGTACTATTGACACTTCCGGTAACGGTTATAACACTGGGCTTGTTTTTATTAGTAATTAATGCTGTCATTATTTTGTTATGCACTAATATTGTAGGCGGTTTTGCAGTAGATTCTTTCTGGACAGCACTTATTTTTAGTATTATCCTGTCTATACTACAGTCAATTACTTATAAAATACTGGGAGACGATAAATAAAACAAATGAAGGAGATTAAAACTGCTTCAAATACAATAAATTAAAAACTTGGTTGGGTTGCAAAAATTTTATAATTTTGCAACCCAATTTTATTATGTAAATTAAAGAAGAAGATGGATATTAAAAGAGTAGCAATAGACGCTGTAAACGAGACAATTGTGATGAACGTTGTTCACATGGATTATAAAGGTCAAGTAGCAAAAAGAATTAACGAAAAAATGCCTTTAGCGCAAGTAAAAGGATTTAGAAAAGGGGCTGTGCCTAAAGATCTTGTTGAAAAACAATACGGAAAAGCTATTAAGCAGGAAGAGATCAAAAAAGTAGTTGATTTGGCTTTAGAGCGTTATATTCAATCTGAAAGATTAAATCTTTTAGGAACTCCTCTTCCTAAAGAAAATGAAAACCTTGATTGGAATGCAGAAGAATTAACTTTTGAATTCGAAATTGGTTTAGTGCCAAACTTCGAAATTGATCTTGAAGCTAAAAATAATATCGTAAAATATATCGTTACTGCTGACGATAAATTAATCGACGGACAAGTAGAGCGTATCCAAAAACAATTTGGAAAAGCTGTTCCACAAGAAGTATCTGATGCAAAATCTGACTTAACCGGAACTTTCTCAAGCGAAGCAAACGGAATCAATAATACAACTACAATTGCTGTAGATGCATTCAGCAAAAAAGCTCAAAAACAATTCACAGGTAAAAAAGTTGGAGATGTTGTTACAGTAAGCACAAAAGGTTTATTTGATGACGATCACCAATTAATGGATTACTTAAAAGTGGGTCACGAAGGTGTTCACGGTTTAGATGTTGAAGTAAACTTCACTATCGAAGCAATCAACGGTTCTGAACCAGCTGAATTAAACCAGGAATTATTTGACAGACTTTTTGGTGAAGGAAAAGTAGCTTCTTTAGAAGATTTAAAATCAAAAATTAAAGAAGATGCTGAAGCTCAATTTGCACAGCAAGCAGACCAAAAATTATTATTAGACGTTCAGGATTTCTTAATCGAAAACACAAAATTTGATTTACCAGCTGAATTCTTAAAAAGATGGTTACAAACTGTTGGAGAGAAAAAATTAACTGCTGAAGAAGCTGAAGTTGAATACGCAAGATCAGAAAAAGGTTTACGTTTCCAATTAATCGAAGGAAAAGCTTTAGCTCAAAGCAATATCCAAATTACATTTGAAGACTTAAAAGCTTTTACATCAAACGCAATTAGACAACAAATGGCTCAATTTGGACAAACAAACCCAACTGACGAAGAAGTAGAAGGAATCGTGGCTAGAGTTTTATCTAACCAGGACGAAGTAAAAAGACTTTCTGAGCAAGTTGTAGCAGCTAAGATGTTAGATATTTTCAAAGAAAAAGCAAACCCAACAACAAAAGAGGTTACTTACGAAGAATTTATTGCTGCTTCTTACGGAGAATAAACCCAGTCTAAAAGTCGAAAGTTATAAAGTCAAAAGATAAGAAATACACTTTTTTAAAATTAAGATTTTATTACAGAAACTGAAAGATAAAAATAATTATATTTGAACGTCAATGGAAGTTTTTCTTCTGTTGACGTTCTTTTTTTGTTTCAGGTTTCAAGCTGGTAAACGTTTCTTAGTTTAAAAAACTTAGAATCTTAGTACCTTAGAATCTTAGCATCTTAAAAAAGAAGACAAATTGACATCCTTTATAAAAAGGTATGAACTTTGTTTAATTCGTTTAAGTCACTTTTGACTTTAGACTTTTCAACTTTAAACTAAAAATATGAACTACGGTAAAGAATTCAAAAATTTTGCTACAAAGCACCACGGAGTAAACAGCTTGTATTATGACAAAATCATCAGCGCAATGACGCCGACGAATTTAACTCCAAATATTATTGAAGAACGTCAATTAAATGTTTCGATTTTAGATGTTTTCTCAAGATTAATGATGGACAGAATTATCTTTTTAGGAACAGGTATCGACGACCAGATTGCAAATGTGGTACAAGCGCAGTTGTTATTCTTAGAAAGTGCTGATGCATCAAAAGATATCCAGATTTATTTAAACTCTCCGGGAGGAAGTGTTTATGCAGGATTAGGAATTTATGACACTATGCAGTACATCAAACCAGATGTAGCAACAATTTGTACAGGAATGGCAGCTTCTATGGGAGCAGTTCTTTTATGTGCAGGAGCAGCAGGAAAACGTTCGGCTCTACCACATTCTCGTGTAATGATTCACCAGCCATCAGGAGGAGCACAAGGTGTTGCAACAGATATGGAAATCAACTTACGTGAAATGTTGAAATTAAAAGATGAATTATATCACATCATTTCACAGCATTCAGGACAATCTTTCGAAAGAGTTCACAAAGACAGTGAGCGTGATTACTGGATGATCGCTGACGAAGCGAAAGAATACGGAATGATTGATGAAGTATTAAGAAGAGGATAATTTTTAAAGTTTAAATTGTTTCAGGTTTCAGATTTCAAGTTCCGTAGATAACGTGCCAGCCTGAAACCTGAAACTTGAAACAAAAAATAAAATATTAAGCTGTAAGGAGTTAAGTTTTAAAGTTTTAATTTAAAAAAGCTTAAAAACTTAGTATCTTTGCAGCTTAATAACTTAAATAAAGAATGGCAAAAGTAGTTTTAGAATGTTCGTTTTGTGGAAGAAAAAAGCCAGAAACTAATTTATTAATAGCCGGTATCAATGCACACATATGTGATAAATGTATTGAGCAGGCACACGGAATTGTTTTAGAGGAATTAAAATCAAGTGGAAGTTCAAAACTTGTTGGCGATTTAATTCTGAAAAAGCCAAAAGAAATCAGAGCTTTTCTGGATCAATACGTTATTGGTCAGGATCAGACAAAAAAAGTTATGTCAGTTGCCGTTTACAATCACTACAAACGTTTAATGCAGCAGCAATTAGACGATGAAGTAGAGATTGAAAAAAGTAACATCATTATGGTGGGTCAAACCGGAACCGGAAAAACATTGGTAGCAAAAACAATTGCTAAAATGTTAGACGTTCCTTTGGCTATTGTTGATGCAACTGTATTAACAGAAGCAGGTTATGTAGGAGAAGATGTCGAAAGTATTTTGACACGCTTATTACAAGCCGCAGATTATGATGTAACTAAAGCAGAAAGAGGAATCGTATTTATAGATGAAATAGATAAAATTGCACGTAAAAGTGATAATCCATCGATAACACGTGATGTTTCTGGTGAAGGAGTTCAGCAAGCTTTATTAAAATTATTAGAAGGAACTGTTGTAAACGTGCCGCCAAAAGGAGGACGTAAACACCCGGATCAAAAATTTGTTGAAGTAAATACTCAAAACATTTTATTTATCGCCGGTGGTGCATTTGACGGAGTAGAACGTATTATTTCAAAACGTTTAAATCGTCAGGCAGTTGGATATTCGACTTCTAAGAATGTAGATAATATAGACAAAGACAATTTGTTACAATATATAATTCCAAAAGATATTAAAGATTTTGGATTAATTCCGGAGATAATTGGTCGTTTACCAGTTTTAACGCACATGGATCCTTTAGACAAAGAAACTCTTCGTGCGATTTTAACACAGCCAAAAAATGCATTGGTAAAACAATATCAGAAATTATTCTTAATGGATGAAGTTGAATTCAGCATTACAGATGAGGCTTTAGATTTTATTGTAGACAAAGCATTAGAATACAAATTAGGAGCTCGTGGATTACGTTCGCTTTGTGAAGCAATCTTAACAGATGCGATGTATGAGTTGCCAAGTTCTGATGATAAAGTTTTATCTATCGATAAAGATTATGCAGAACATACTTTAAGTAAAAACTTATTGAAGCGAATGGAAATTGCTTCTTAATTGAAATACTATCTTTGTCAAGGTTTAAAACTTTGACAAAGCTTACTTCTAAACCTGTTCATTTGTTGAACAGGTTTTTTTTATGATCTAAAATCACTGAACCCTAAATTTCTCCCGATATTCAATAGGTTTCATTCCAACCATCTTATAGAATACCTTTCTAAAAGCTTTAGGGTCATTGTAGCCTGTTTTTTCGATAATTTCTGAAATCGAAAGCTGAGTCTGCTCCAGATATTTTTTTGAGCTTTCAACCCTAATATTCTGAAGATACTCGATTGGCGGAATTCCGGTAACTTGTTTAAAACGTCTTGTCATGTTTCTGGTACTGGTTGGAATATCTTTGGTAATTTCTTCCAGTTTTTCAATACTATGATACTGACTTTCTATTTTTTGCTGCAGCATTGCAACCAAAGTATCATTGTGCAAATGATTCGGTCTGAAAGTACTGAAATAACTTTGCTTGTATCGGTTTAAATCAATAGAAAAAATCTTAGCAATCTGTACAGCAATCTCATTTCCACAATATTTCTGAACCAAAAGAATTAGCAAATGAAATGTTGAGGTCGATCCGCCGCTGGTATACAAACTTCCGTCTGCCGTTAAAGTCTCATCAGGTTTTAATTTCACCATCGGAAACGCTTTAGTAAAAGCACTACAGGCATCAACATGTGTAGTGGCCAGTTTCTCATTTAATAATCCTGAAGCCGCAAACAAAAAAGCACCCGTACAAAAACTAGCCAGTTCAGCCCCAGTTTGATGCTGTTTTTGCAGCCACGGAATAAATTTCTTGTTTTTAGCAATCATTTCACTCATATTATCAGTCGTAAAAGCCGGAATTAAAATTAAATCCAAATTTTTTGAAGATTCGATAGAATGAATTTCATATCCAAACAAATTTTTCTGATCAATTTGTTCAGCCGATTGAAAAACCATAATTTCAAATGGTTTTACATTTTCCTTGCTTAACTTATTTGCCGTTTCAAAAACTTCCAGAATAGCAGCAATACTTAACAATTTATAATCGTGAGGCACGATTAAGCCTACTTTTTTGCTCATGATTTGTGGTTTTTGGAAAATTACTTTCTAAACAAAAGTAGGGATTTTGTCTTAAATGCCCCTAAAGTTGACTTTTAAAGTATCATAAACCACGTGTTAAAACTCTAAATTTGTTATAAATAATTGTAATTTTATATATCATGGAAACGAAAATGTATTTAAATCTGGCCGTAAAAGATCTAAACAAGTCTGTAAAATTTTTCAATGAATTGGGGTTTTCTACAAATCCGAAATTCACAAATGAAAAAGGAGCCTGTATAGTTATTGGTGAAAATATCTTTATCATGCTTTTGGTAAAAGAGTTTTATCAAACTTTTACTGATAAGCAGATTTGTGATTCTCATACAACCAGCGAAGCCCTTATTTCTATTTCTTTAGAATCAAGAGAGGAAGTTAATGAAATGGTCGAAAAAGCAGTTAAAGCCGGAGGGACAGATTATAAAAGGGAACAGGATTATGGATGGATGTACCAGAAAACTTTTCTTGACCCGGACGGACATCATTGGGAAGTTTTCTACATGGATGAAAGTCAGATTCCGGATCAGATGTAATGAGTTTAAAATTGAAAAAAATGATTACGGTTCAGAACACAATTAATACATCTATAGATAAAGTTTGGGATTTCTGGACTTCCCCCGAACATGTTATCAATTGGAACACACCATCGGCGGAATGGCATACTCCACATGCTGAAAATGATATTAAAACAGGAGGAAATTTCAAATATAAAATGAGTGCGAAACATAATAGTGAAAGTTTTGATTTTGAAGGAGTTTATACTAATGTAGAGAAAAATAAAGTTATAGAATATAAACTTTTTGATAACAGAACGGGAACTATACATTTTGAGATTATAGATGACAAAGTTCGGCTAACAGAAATATTTGAGCCGGAAAAATCAAATCCTGAAGATATGCAGAAAGAATGGTGTCAGGCAGTTATTGACAATTTTAAAAAGTATGTAGAAAATTTCAAATAAGTATAATTTTAAATAGATAAATAAATGATAACAGTACAGAATACAGTAAACGCATCGATTAATAAAGTTTGGGATTTTTGGACATCACCAGAACACATTACAAAATGGAGTTTTGCTTCTCCTGACTGGCATACGCCCTATGCCGAAAATGATGTAAAACAAGGAGGAAAATTCAAATCGACTATGGCAGCAAAAGACGGCAGTATGAGTTTTGATTTTGAAGGAGAATATACTTTCGTTGAAGAAAATAAAACAATTAAATACGTTATGGCTGACGGAAGAAAAGTTGAAATTTTTTTTAAAGAAACTCTTGACGGAGTAGAAGTAGTTGAAAGTTTTGATCCAGAGTCGCAAAATCCAGAAGAAATGCAGCGCGGCGGCTGGCAGGCTATTCTGGATAATTTTAAAAATTATGTAGAGAATAATTGAATCTTTTAAGGTTTCAAAGGTTCAGAGTTTCAAAGTTTTTTATTTTAAAATAAGAGTACTAAGCCCCAAGCTAAAATAGTCTTAGATTACTAATATGGTTTCAAAAAAAAATAACGAAAAACATCAAAACAATGACGAAACAAATTTGGTTAAATCTGCCCGTGAAAAATGTGGCAAAAGCAAAAGATTTTTTCTGGAAAATAGGTTTTTCTTTCAATGAACAACATGATACACCAAGTTCTACTTGTATGGTTGTGGGAGAAAATCATTTTGTTGTAATGCTCTTTGAGGAAATTCTTTTTTCTGGTTTTTCTCAAAATGCAGTTACAGATACAAAATCCAGTTCAGAAGTATTGATTTCTATTGATGCCGAGAGCAGAGAAGAAGTGGATGAACTGGCAAAAAAAGTAGAAGAAGCAGGAGGAACTGTTTTTGCCTCACCAGCCGAAAGTCAGGGCTGGATGTACGGATTTGGTTTTGCCGATTTGGATGGTCATCGCTGGAATGTTTTATATATGGATTTTGCTAAACTATCTTAATTATGGAAACTTTAGAATTTACAGTAAAAATCAAAGCACATCCAGATAAAGTCTGGAAGGTTTTGTGGGAAGATGAAACGTATAAAAAATGGACTGGAGCTTTCTGTGAAGGTTCTTATGCAGAAAGTAATTGGAACGAAGGAGACAAAATACATTTTATGTCGCCAGGCGGAGAAGGAATGAACAGCGTTATCGAAAAGAAAATTCCAAATGAATACATGGCTTTTAAACATGTAGGTGAGATAAAAGATTTTAAAGAAGTGCCGTTAAATGAAGAAACAAAAACGTGGACTGGTGCTATGGAAACGTATCGTTTAATTCCGGAAGATGAATTTACAACCCTGATTGCAAATGTAGATGTAATCGAAAAACACATTGATTATTTTAAAGATGCTTTTCCGAATGCATTGGAAGCCGTAAAAGAACTTTCTGAGAATTAATCCAATTTTATAAACAACAAACAATTAAAACATAAAAACATTATGGCAGCAATTAATCCTTATTTAATGTTTAACGGAACTTGCGAAGAAGCATTCCTATTTTACAAATCAGTTTTTGGAGGCGAATTTCCTTATATCGGAAAATATAAGGATGCTCCGGCAGAAGAAGGAGAACAGCTTTCTGAAGAAGCTTTAAACCGAATTATGCACGTTTCACTTCCAATTGGAAATACCATTTTAATGGGAAGTGACAGTCATCCGCGATATGGAGATGTAGGTTTTGGGGATAATTTTTCAATTTCAATTAATACAGAAAGCACAGAAGAAGCAGACAAAATCTTTAACGGACTTTCAGCTGGTGGAAAAGTTGAAATGCCTATGAATAAAACTTTCTGGGGCGCTTATTTCGGAATGTTCAAAGATAAATTCGGAATAAACTGGATGGTAAACTTTGACGAAAACCAGCCAAACAAATAATAAATAAAGTTACGTTATTCTAATAGCGGAACAGAATTGTTAAATTACTCGAAAAAGCGCATGAATATGCCCTTTTTCTTTGCAAAAAAAACAAAGATTATTCTTTTTTATCACCAAGAGATTGCCGATTTTTGTCGCTTCAAAATCAATAAAGATAAAATGGCAGTAGAGGATAAAGAAATTATTTTATTAAAAGTTTCAGGACACGATAAAATAGGGGTTACAGCAGGTTTAACAGCTGTATTGGCAGCTTATGATGCTAATATTTTAGATATCGGTCAGGCCGATATTCATGACACACTTTCTTTAGGGATTTTATTCGAAATTGCTGCAGGTTCTTCATCGGCACCGGTTTTAAAAGACTTATTATTCAAAGCTTACGAATTAGAGATAAAAGTAAAATTTATTCCAATTTCGATCGAAGACTATGAAAAATGGGTGAAATCACAGTCTAAGCAGCGTTATATCATTAATATTTTAGGCGAAAAACTAGCAGCATCACAATTGGCAGCAGTTACTAAAATAATGTCAGATCAAAATTTAAATATCGATTCCATTATACGTTTAACCGGAAGAACTTCAATTGTAGAAAAAGAAGAATATCCGCGTTCATGTATTCAGTTGTCTGTAACGGGTGAAATTGTAAATAAAATTATCATGACAGCAAGTTTTATGGAAATTTCAAGAACGCTGAATGTTGATATTTCTTTCCAGGAAGACAATATTTACAGAAGAAACCGCCGTTTAGTTTGTTTCGATATGGATTCAACTTTAATTCAGACAGAAGTTATTGATGAACTGGCAGAATTAAATGGAGTAGGAGATCAGGTTCGAGCTATTACAGAATCGGCTATGAATGGTGAAATTGATTTCAACGAAAGTTTCAAAAAACGTATGGCTTTATTGGAAGGCTTAAGTGAAGAAGTACTTCAAAAAGTGGCAGTAAATTTACCAATTACCCAAGGTGCACATCGTTTGATGAAAGCTCTGAAATATTACGGATACAAAACAGCTATTCTTTCAGGAGGATTTACTTATTTTGGAGAATACCTTCAAAAAGAATTAGGAATTGACTACGTTCACGCAAATAAACTGGAAATTAAAGATGGTAAACTAACCGGGAAATATCTGGGTGATATTGTCGACGGGCAAAAGAAAGCCGAGTACTTAAAAGCAATTGCAGAAAAAGAAGGAATTCATATTAATCAAACTATTGCAGTTGGAGACGGTGCAAACGATTTGCCAATGCTAAACTTAGCCGGCTTAGGAATCGCTTTTCATGCAAAACCAAAAGTAAAAGAAAGTGCTTCAACTTCAATTTCTAGTTTAGGTCTTGATGGCGTTTTATACCTTTTAGGATATCACGATCGATATATTGATATGATGTAATATTATTGTCACCCTGAGCGAAGTCGAAGGGCTTTCACGTCGAAAAGGGCTTCGACTTCGCTCAGCCTGACATCGAAATAAAAAATAAAAACCTTAGTTTTCAATTAAAGACTAAGGTTTTTTTATGAGCATGCCTTTCAGGTTAATCCATCATATATCAAAAGCAAAATCTACTTTTGTTCTAACATGATACCCTTCGTGTTCTCCACAAAGCCATTTAGGAGAATTTTCTAATATTTTCTTAAGTGATTTTTTTATTTTGATTCCAGCGCCTTTTATAACCTTAACATCTGTTATCGAGCCGTCCATCTCAACAATAAAGCTTGTTTTAATTTGCTCTTTGCTTTTATCAATATCGGACTTTTTTAAATTATCTTTTATATATTCAATAAACTTTTCCTTTCCACCAGGAAATTCAGGCTTTACTTGAACGGTTTCAAAATCATAAAGCTCTTTTTGAATTGGGCTCAATGGTTCAATATTTTGTGATATTAGGTTTTGAGTAAGTATGATGAAAAGAAGTAAGATGTATTTTTTCATTTTTGTTTTTAAAATAGATCAATTAATTGAGGTTACTGTTTGGAATTACATCTCCTTCAACTGCTCTAAATAATCTCTTTGATTAGAAAGTCTCGGAATTTTATGCTGTCCGCCCAATTTATCTCGTTCTTTCAGCCAGTCATAAAATAAATTCTCGCGAGCCACATTAATAACTAAAGGATTTAAAGTCATATTATTGTAGCGTTTCGCCTCGTAATCAGAATTTAAAGTCTGCAGAGTTTCATCCAGAACTTTTTGGAAAAGACCTACATCAGCCGGATTTTTCTTGAATTCAATCATCCATTCGTGCGCGCCTTTTTCTTTATCCTGCATAAAAATAGGAGCAACTGTATAATCAATAACTTCAGTTTGAGTGATTTGGCAGGCTTTCGCAATGGCCTGATCGGTATTTTCAACCATTAATTCTTCCCCAAAAACATTAATATGATGTTTGGTTCTTCCCGTAACTCGAATTCTATACGGATTTAATGAAGTAAAACGAACCGTATCACCAATTAAATAACGCCATAAACCGGAATTTGTAGTAATAACAATGGCGTAGTTTTTATTCAATTCTACATCGGCCAAGCGAACCACTTTTTGATTTGGAGTTCCAAAAGTTTCCATCGGAATAAATTCATAGAAAATTCCGTAATCCAACATCAGCAATAAATCACTTGAATTATTCAAATCCTGAATTGCAAAAAAGCCTTCAGACGCATTATAGATTTCGTAGTATTTAAAATCTTTGCTTGGTAAAATTTTCTTGTATTGTTCTTTATAAGGAGAAAAACTCACACCGCCGTGAAAGTAAACTTCAAGATTTGGCCAAAGTTCCAATAAACTCTGTTTGCCAGTGTTTTCCAGAACTTTATTCATTAAAACCAGCATCCAGGAAGGAACTCCGGCAAAACTGGTTACATTTTCATTTTTAGTTTCATTAATAATCGCTGCGATTTTAGTTTCCCATTCGCTCATTAACGAAGTTTTACTGCTTGGCGTGCTACTGAATTCAGCCCAAATAGGCATGTTTTCAATCAAAATTGCCGACAAATCTCCAAAGAAAGTATTATTGTTTTCGTAAATCTGAGAACTTCCGCCCAAGCGTAAACTCTTTCCAAGAAACAATTCAGAATCTTCATTATTATTTAAATACAAACACAGTAAATCTTTACTTCCTTTATAATGACAATCTTCAAGAGCTTCATTACTTACCGGAATAAATTTGCTTTTTGCATTAGTTGTTCCGCTAGATTTGGCAAACCATTTTATAGGTGTTTCCCAAAAAACACCTTGTTCGCCCTGACGCGTACGTTCGATCAAAGGCTGTAATTCTTCATAACTTGCAATAGGAACCCTTTCGGCAAAAGTTTGATAAGAGTTTATAGAAGCAAAATCGTATTTTTTCCCGATTACGGTATTTTCCGAAGCCACCAATAAATTATGCAATAGTTCTTCCTGAACTTCATTTGGGTATTTTAAAAAAAGTTCAATTTGATGTATCCTTTGTTTCAGGACCCAAGAAGCGAAAGAGTTAATTATTGATAAAGGCATGGGTAGATTTTAGATTTTAAATTGCTGATTTTAGATTTATATTTTACGATTCGTGCAAATTGAAACTTAAAATTTGAATATCCATCAGCAAATATTAACTTTGTCATTGTATCAAAAATAGTGTTTTTTTGTAATAAAAACCACTACTTAGAAACGAAAGATTAACTCAAAAAATGATTTTGAATAATTAATAAATCAGAGAAATCTAAAATTTAACATCTAAAATCTTCAATCTTAAACTAATGACATATCAAGGCGTACTAACAAAAATGCAAACTGAACTTGGAAATCCAATTCAATATTATTTAGTTTTTGAAGATAGTTTTCTAAATGTAAATCAATTATTAAACAAAGAGATTGAGATAAATTTTACAGGTTACCAATGTTTGAACTGTAATAAAAAGAAAAAAATATTCAGACAGGGTTTTTGTTATGACTGTTTTTATTCAAGCCCGGCTGTAGGCGACTGGATTATGAGACCTGAATTGAGCACGGCACATTTAGGAATTGCTGATCGTGATTTAGAATATGAGCAAAAAGCACAATTACAGCCTCATATCGTTTATTTGGCTTTTTCAAGCGAAATAAAAGTGGGAGTTACACGCAAAAGCCAGGTACCAACAAGATGGATTGATCAGGGAGCAACTCAGGCAATTGCAATTGTTGAAGTACCAAATCGTTATCTGGCAGGAATTACAGAAGTGGCGCTAAAAGATCATTATGTAGATAAAACCAATTGGAGAAAGATGCTTCAGTGTACAGCGGAATCATGTGATTTAATTTTTGAAAAATCAAAAGTTGAAAATTTAATTCCGGCTGAGGTTAAGGACTATTTCTACAGCCAGAAAAATGACGTTTACGATTTGAATTATCCTGTTTTATATTATCCCACAAAAGTTGCAAGTTTGAATTTAGATAAAACACCTTCCTTTCAGGGAAAACTGGTTGGAATAAAAGGCCAGTACTTAATTTTTGAAAACGGAGCCGTATTTAATGTCCGCGGATCAGAAGGATATATGGTCAATATAAACGTCTAGACTTTTAGGTTACTTATCGATTTTTATCGACTCCCTGTCTATGTTTTGTTGGTTATAATGTTAATTGTTGTACTTTTATTTCGTGCAAAAGCATAAAAAATGAAATTATTGATAACATTTGATTACAATTTTGTAATAAATGCTTATTGATAAGATTTAATTTCGAAAGAAAAAAGAGTCTATATTTGAACACAAAAGTGTGGAAATAACGCTTTATTTTTTTAGAAAATTAAAAACATTTTTTATTGTTTTTAATTGTAATTCCCCGAAAAAAAAGATTTATGAGCAACTCAAAAAATGTTAACATTAATAAAGTCAGGCGTGGCTTAATGCGCACTTTAACCAAGAATATTGGTGCTGCTAACGTTAGCAAAAGCGGAACAATTGATACAAGTAAAATTAAAAAAGTATTGATCTGCAGACCCAATGGCAGACTTGGTAATTTACTATTAGTTACTCCTCTTATTCAGGAAGTGGAAAAGACATTTCCCGGGTGTAAAATCGATATTTTTGTAAAAGGAACTCTTGCTCCTATAGTTTTAGAAAACTACGATTCTATTGATAAGATAATTGGTCTTCCTAAAAAACCTTTCAAGGAATTAGTAAAATATTTTAAAGTCTGGACTTTAATAAAAAAACAAAAATACGATCTTGTAATAAACGTCGATCAAAATTCTTCTTCCGGTCGATTAGCAGTTCAATTTTCAACTGCTAAATATAAATTTTTTGGAGATCTTCCGGAAAATGTCCAGTTAAATTATGAAGATCATGAGCATATTGCAAAATACCCTGTTTACAATTTAAGATATTTTCTAAGCCAGTTTGGAGTAGAAGATAAAAAAGAACCGGTTGCTCTTCTGGATCTAAAATTAACTCAGGAAGAAATTTCAAAAGGGAAAGAAATTCTACATAATATCGTTGATAAAGAAAAGAAATCTATCGCGATTTTTACATTTGCTACTGGCGAAAAATGTTATAACGTTTCCTGGTGGGAGGAATTTTATACGGCTTTAAAAGAAGAATACAAAGACTATAATATTTTTGAAGTTCTGCCGGTTGAAAATGTATCACAAATTAATTTTCAGGCTCCTACATTCTACAGCAAAGACATTCGTGAAATAGGTTCTGTACTAGCTAATGTGGATGTTTTTGTAGGCGCAGATAGTGGTATCATGCACTTATCAAGTTCTTCAAAAGCACCAACAGTAGGATTGTTTTCGGTTTCGGTACTTAAAAAATATCAGCCATACGGAAATAACAGTGTAGGAATTGATACTAATACATTAGGAATTCCGGATTATATAAAAGCTATAAATAAGATTCTGAATAAATAAAGAATTTATAAGATGTAAATGTGCCGTTAAGCACATAATATCGGTAGCTAAAATAGGTTTGTAATCAACAGGAGTGCCCTAGGTATGCAATGTTAATGTTTGTTGCGTACCTACGGCACGCTAAATTTGTTTTCGATTTGTGATTTTCTACCGATATTACGTGCCTAATGGCACATTTCATGATCGATCAATTAAAATAAAATCAAACTACTATAAAATGAAACAGCTCCGAAAAGAAATTTTCGGAGCTGTTTTTTTATTTTGAGTAAATCTTAGTTTTTCTTTTTGAAAAGACCATTGATTAAATCAGTTGCTTTTTTAGTAGTTTCCTGATTTTTTTGTTCTTTCTCACTTTTAGCTGCCTGAGTTGTGTCTTTGGCTTTTGTGTTTTTGTTAAGTAAATCAGTCAAAGCAGAAGCACCTTTTTGTGTCAGTTTTTCTTTTTGCTGATTAGCCACTTGCGACGCTAAGCTGGAAACAGCACTTTTCATATCTGTAGTAACTTTAGGATTTGAAAAGTTTCCGCCAATAACGGCATTAATCGGAATGTTTTGCAGTTTTGCAGCATCTGCAGGAGACATTTTAGCAATAAAAGCATTTGCTTCGTTTCCTAAATATTTAGCAGGAACATCCAGTTTTAAGTTGTAATTCATCGTTTGGTCAAAACCGTGAGTTCCGCCAACCGTTACTTTAATATCCTGATATTTAATATCGAAAGGTTTTACGTTTACTTTTCCGTCATCAAAAGATAAAGCCATTTTTAAATCATTCAAATTCAATTTATTTAAATCCAGAAATTTAATGTTTGAAGTTAATGAGTTTAAAACAGTAGAATTTTTAGCATTTACAGTTGTAGAAAGCAATTGTCCTAATAAATCTCCAGAAAGAGATTTTAAATCAGGAGTTAATTCTTTCTCATCTAAATTTCCGTTTAATTTAATAGTCGAATTTAATTTACCATTAATAATTCCGGCAATTGGCGCAATTTTTTTCATCATGTCTAACTGCGTAAATGTCTGTGCAATATCAACCTGATTGAAACCTAAATTCATATCAAAAGTTGGCACTTTAGTTTTGGTAGAAACGGCTCCGCTTAAACCAATTGTTCCTCCAAAAATTGAAGTTTTAAAGTTTTCTAATTGTGCCTTTTCATCTTTTATAATCAATCTTCCTGAAACATCTTTTAGTTTTAAATTATCATATAAAACCGTTGTTGCTTTAGCATTTAAAGTACAGTTTAAGAAAGCCGGGATTTTCATTGCCTCAGCAGGTTTTGCAGGTGTTTTTTCTTCTTTTTTAGCAGGTTCTCCAGAAGTCATAAAATCATCAACAGCTAATTGATTTGAACTCATGTTGAAGTTTCCTTTCAATTCTTGTTTCTTGAACATAAAACCGTAGAAATTTTCCAGAACTCCGTTTATAGCAATATCACTTTTTCCTGTTGTAGCATTAAACTGTTTCAGGTTGATTGTACTTGGATTGAACTCCACTAAAGCCGTGCTGATGTTCATAGATTTATTGTTTTCATCAGTATATTTAAATCCTGATAAACTCATAGTTCCGGCATTTTTGATGTTTTGATATTGACTTTTCTCAACAGAAGCCATATCAAAATTAGTGGTAACATCAGCCTTTAAAATACCTGCCAAAGGTTTATCCATTTTAATAGGATATGCTTTTGAAAGATTTGCTAAGTTGATTGTTCCTTTTAAAGCAGCATTTACAAGCGGATTAACAGTAATGTTTCTCACATTTGCTTTAGCGCTGAAAACGTCCTGATCGATTCTAAAAGATAACTTATCTAAGTTTACATAAGTATCGTTTAGAATTCCGGTTTCGTTGATAATTTTAGTATCAATTACAATATTCTGAACTGATTTTGGCAAGTTCGGATATTGGAAAGAAGCATTGTTTGACGCAATAGCAATTTTGAAAGCGGGAACAGTTGTGTCTGTTAATTTTCCTTTTGCAAAACCATCAACAGTAAATTCTCCGGTTGTTTTTACACCGTCAAGACTTGATGCATAAGCTGATGGAATTAATCCTAAGAAATTAGTAAACGACGAAGTTGGCGTTTTAAATTTCAGGTCATAAATCTGACCTTCTTTAACCATCTGAATAAATCCGTCAAATTCTAACGGCAATTGGTTAATCAAAGCTTTGTTTTCTTTAAAAGTATATTTGCTTTGATCTAAATCGATTCCTAAAACAGCGTCTAAAGTCAATTTTATGTTTTTCATATAATTCACTTTATCCATATCTAAAGATACGTTTGCGGTAGTTTTTGTATTTAAATCCAGTTTAGAATTGGTAAAATCTCCTGTTCCTTCATGATTTAAACTATCAATAACCATTTTAATTTTTGAACCCTGATCGATATATCTAAACGTAAAGTTCTCAATTTTATAGTTTTGGATTTTTAAAGAAAGCGGACTGCTTTTGTCATCTTTTTTATCGTCTTCTTTTTTATCTTTTAAAGCAATATCAAAGTTCCCAACACCATCTTTGTTGAAAATAATGTTGATCAAACCATTTTCAGAAGTAATTCCCTGAATATTCAATGGTTCATCTTTTCCTTTAAAAAGTTCTTTAATACTCATTTTAAGATTTAATTCTCCTAATGAAACTAAAGTATCACCTTCAAAAGGTGCTTTGTTTATAATTACCAGTTTCTCGATTCCAACCGCAGCATTCGGGAAATTTTTAAACAAACTTAAATCAGCATCGGCAAAGCTTACTTTTGCATCAACACTTTCGTTGATAGCATCGGCAATTTTTGCTTTGATCTGGTCCTTAAAAAAATACGGAATGGCAAATAATGCGGCGACAATGACCACAAGAACAATGGCAGTTACTTTTAAAATTTTCTTTAACATATTTATAGATTTGAGGTTTAATTTTTAAAAATAGACTCTTGCAAAAATAGTTTTTTTATTGAACTACAAGAATAAAATTTTCTTAAAAATGTAGGAAAATTATGTTGTTTTTAAATAAAAAAATCCGCCTGATAAGTTTCAAACGGATTTTACTTTTTTATTATTGTAACTATTTTTTAATAAAAGAAACAATCTTATTTACCATCGTTTCAGAAATAGGGTGGGTTTCGTTTGTATAACTTGCCATATTTGCCTGTTTATCGCCATCGATAACTTTCATAATATGGTTCATTTTATCAACGATTACCAGTTCTGAATTTGTTTTTGCTTTTGATAATTCCTCTGCATCTTTTACCGAAACTTGCAAATCATTATTTCCCTGAATGATTAAAACCGGAATATTTAGCTTTTTAATTTCTGTCTGCGGATCATATTTAAACCATGAAATCAAATACGGCTGAATGCTGGCCCTGAAAAGTGAATTTAAAAGTGGATCGACTTTGTTTACTTTATTTCCAGCTTTCAGACTGTCTATAATAGGGAAAGTCATGTCCTCTAATTGTTTGTTTGATTTTGAAGTAATCTGAGATTTTATTAATTTATCTGCAGATTCTCCCGCTCCGGCAATCGAAATAAATTTATTGGCTTTGGCTCCGGCAATCATTCCTATTAAAGATCCTTCACTGTGACCAATAATTGTTAATTGTGTAAAACGTTTGTCTTGTTTTAAAAAGTTAATCCAGCTTTTGACATCTTCTGTATAATTTTCAAAAACGAGACTCGATTCAGCAACGGCAGAAGCTTTACTTTCGCCAATTCCTCTTTTATCAAAACGTAAAGATGCAATTCCGTTTTTTGCAAGCGCTTCGGCCAGCATTTTTAAGGAATTATTTTTCATCATCGGGTTATTTCCGTTTCTGTCTGTTGGACCAGAACCCGCAATTATCAAAGCAACCGGACATTTTTTTACTTCATTAGGAACGGTAAGCGTACCAAAAAGCTGATCAATATTGATTTTTAAAGTAACATTCGTTTCTGTAAAAGTATCTTGTTTTGCCGTTTGCGCATTTGCAGATACCAAAAATAAAGCGATAAAAAACAGAACTATATTTTTCATTTTAAACAACATTATTTAATGTTTATTCCAAAAGGCATCATCGCCTGAACACCTTTTTGTCTCTGTAATCTTTTTACCTGCTCGATAAGCATGTAGTTTTCTTCGCCAATTTCTTCTTTTATAAAAGCTTCTTTAGATTGGGCAAAAGGCAGATTACCCATTAAATCGCCAAAAGTTTTTTCGTATTCAGGATAATTTTGTGTGCTGTAATCTTTGATTTTAGCCATTTTAGCAGCTTCGGCAATCGCATCATTTAAGCCTCCAATTTTATCAACCAATCCAATTTTTAAAGCTTCTGTTCCAGACCATACTCTTCCCTGAGCAATTGAATCAACTTGTGCAAAAGTCATTTTTCTGCCTTCTGCAACATGCGTAACAAAGGTTTTGTAGATCTGTTCAACACCTTCAAGTGTAAAAGCTTTGAATTTTTCATCAACAGGAACAAATGGACTGTAGTTGGCTGAATTTTCGTGTGTTTTTACCTGCTCTGTATTGATTCCTAATTTATTGGCAAGCGGAGTGAAGTTTGGTAATACTCCAAAAACCCCGATAGAACCTGTAATAGTGTTGCTTTCTGCAAAAATCTTATTAGCGTTGCAGGCAATATAATAACCTCCAGAAGCTGCGTAATTACCCATAGAAACTACAACAGGTTTTACTTTTTTGGTAACTTCAATTTCTCTCCAGATTAAATCAGAAGTCAATGCGCTTCCGCCCGGGCTGTCAATTCTTAAAACAATTGCTTTTATGTCTTCATTTTTTCTGGCTTCCTGCAGAGAACGACGCATTGAGCCTTCACCAATAACGTTTACATCGCCTTCGCCGCTGGCAATTTCGCCTTGAGCGTAAATAACGGCAATTTGATTATCAGCAGTATTCATTAAAGCGGTAGTTAGATGGTTTTGAGTATAATCTAAAATTGAAATTTTATTATAATCTTCATCATCTTTTACTTTCAAAGCTTTTCGGATGGCATTGTGGTACACATCTTCATAAGCCACAATATCTACCAAACGCTGTGTTTTTGCCATTTCAGGAGTTCTGGCTAATAATCCGTTGGCAATTTCGTTTAATTTTTCAACCGGAATGTTTCTACTTTTTGAGATATCGCTGCAAACGGTAGACCAAATAGAATTTAAAAGTGCTGTAACCTGCTCTCTGTTGGCATCGCTCATTTTGTTTTCTAAAAACGGTTCAACGGCACTTTTATATTTTCCGTGACGAATTACTTCCATGTGGATTCCTGATTTTTCCTGAAAATCTTTAAAGAACATCACTTCAGACGAAAGTCCTTTAAAATCTAAATCTCCGGCCGGATTCAAATAAATTTTATCGGCAACAGAATTTAAGTAATATTCTTTCTGCGAATAGGTATTGGCGTAAGCCCAGACAAATTTTCCAGATTTTTTGAAGCTTTCCAGCGCATTTCTCAAATCTTTATATTGCGCAAGTCCTAATGAAGACTCATCGTTTAAGATTGAAATTCCTTTAATATTATCGTCGGTTTCTGCCGCTTCAATAGCATTAATAACATCGGTTAAACCAATACCTTTTTTATCTGAAAAAACGGTTACCCACGGATCTTTGTATTTTCCTGCATAATCGTTATCAATTTGTTTTAAATCTAATTCGATAACCGAATCGTTTTTAACCGTGACTTTATCACCATCGCTAAAAATGGCGCTAATTAGGATTGCTCCAAAAAAGAAAAGCATAATAAATACAAAAATACCAACAACTGTGGCAATTACATTTCCTAAAAACTTCATAAATATATTTTTTTTAATAAGTAGCGTTAATGAGCTGTTTGTTACAAATTTCGTACATAAATTTTAATTCATTGAATAACGCCGTTTCACAAATATATTGGTTAATTCTAAAATAGTTTTAGTTAATTTGCATTAATTATGAAATCACAGCATCAAGTCGTTTTATCTATAGGCAGTAATCAGGGAAACAGGTTAGAAAACATCGAAAGCTGTATTGCTTTGATACATCAGGAAGTGGGAACTGTGATCAGGGTTTCGAAGCTTTATGAAACGCCTGCATGGGGTTTTGAAAGTGATGCTTTTTATAATTGTGCGCTGCTTTTGCACACTACTTCATCGGCACAAAAAATATTAAATCAGGTTTTAAAAATTGAAAAACAGTTAGGAAGAATAAGATTAAATCAGGAAGGATATCAATCCCGAATTATTGATGTTGATGTGATTGTTTTTGATGATGAAATTATTGAAACCGAAAAACTTCATATTCCGCATCCCTTGATGCAGAATCGAAATTTTGTTTTACTGCCAATGCAGGATTTAAAACTGGACTGGAATCATCCGGTTTTTCAAAAATCTGTTTCTGACTTAATTGCCGTTTCTCCAGACGACAGTGTTTGCACGGTTGTTCAGGAATTAGAATGTCCGCTGAGTAAAATTCCGCTGGAGAAATATAATTATATTGCCTTTGAAGGAAATATTGGAGCCGGAAAAACTACTTTGGTTCAAAAAATAGCCGATGATTTTAATGCCAAAACGGTTTTAGAACGATTTGCTGATAATCCGTTTCTGCCTAAGTTTTATAAAGATCAAAACCGATATGCTTTTCCGCTTGAAATGTCTTTTCTGGCCGATCGTTACCAGCAATTATCAGATGATTTGGCGCAGTTTGATTTGTTTAAAGATTTTATCGTAGCCGATTATCATATTTTTAAATCGCTGATTTTTGCTAAAATAACTTTGCAGGAAGATGAATATCGTTTGTATCGAAATTTATTTGATATTATTTACAAAGAAATGCCAAAACCGGATTTGTACATTTATCTGTATCAAAATACCGAGCGTCTTCTACAAAATATTAAAAAACGAGGCCGAAGCTACGAACAAAACATTGAAGCTCAATATTTAGACAAAATCAACAACGGATATTTGGAATACATTAAATCTCAAACTGATTTGAACGTTTTGATTATTGATGTTTCTGACCGCGATTTTGTAAAAAAGCAGGAAGATTATCTTTTCGTTTTAAATGAAATTCAGAAAAAGCTTAATTAGATAATTGGAGAATGTGTCAATTAGATAATTTTTAAAATTATAAGTTAATTATCTCATTTTCTAATTGGCACATTTTCTAATTTAAAACTATCTTTTTAAAGTAAAATGTCCTCTTAAAATAGGTTTTGTATTGTCTATTTTTAAAGCATACCAATAGTCTGAAGCCGGAAGCGGTGTTTTTTCAAACGTTCCATCCCAACTCATTTTAGAACTATTTAACTGTGCTATCAGTTTGCCATAACGGTCAAAAATAGTTACTTCTGCCTGAGGGTAATTTTCCATTCCGGTTACTTCCCATAAATCATTATAAGTATCATTATTTGGAGTAAAAAAGGCAGGAAAAACTAAAACTACAAAATTTTGTGTATCACCGCCGCAGCCGCTTTTCTCGCGGGCATAAGCCGTTTGAAGTCCACCCGGAACATCGTAGAAAACGTTCGAATCCTGAAAGTTGATACCATCAACAGAAAATTCAAAATAAGAAGTTTCTTTTTTGAGATAAATAATAGCGCGGGTTCCGTTTACATCAATTCGATCAATTTCAGGAAACTGATGTTCTTCAACAACTACTGTTTTTCGACTTGTACAATTTTCAGGTGACGGACTTATTACATCTACTGTATAAGTTCCGCCTTGAGAAACAACAGTTGTTTGTGTAGTTGCGCCATTAGACCATAAATAAGTCATTCCTGAAACTCCGGCATCTAATGTTACAGTTTGATTTTGACATAAAGCCACAGTTTCATCCTGAACCACAGGCGGCGTATAAATTTCTATATCTACCTGAACACGATTTGGATTAACACAGCCCGAATTTGAAGCTTCGGCATAATAAGTTGTATTGGATGAAATAGTTGGTGTTGTAAAACTGTTTCCTGTAAAAACGCTGGTTCCGCCAGTTGGAGTTGTAAACCAATTAATATTTCCAATATTTGAAGACGCCGTAATCGTTACAGATCCGGGTCCGCAGTTTGAATAAGAGGTTTGACCCGCAACGGGATTTGCAGGAGTTGCATTTACAGTAGCTGTTACCGATTTTCTGTTTGATTCGCATCCGGCATCAACATAATAAGTTGTGGTCGAAGTTATGGTTGGAGTTGTATACGAAGTTCCAGTTCCTAATACATTTCCACCAACAGCCGCATCATACCAGCTGATTGTGGCACCGGCAGTCGCTGTAGCATTAAAAGTAAAAGTTCCAGAATCACAAACCGGATTTGGATTTGTACCAGGCGTTGCAACCGGAATCGTAATTTTAGTACTTGTCGCAATTTCAAGTGGAGATTCTCCCGGCATTCCGCCATATTCAACAACATACCCTTTTGGCTGATAAGCATCGCCTGGAGTTAATGAACCTGTGTTGGAAAGGTCATTCCATGAACCTCGAATTCCAATTCCTGGTTGGGTGATATGCGCATAATCTTCGTCGCCCTGATTATTTGGTTCTCCTGAATTCCAGAAAGTATAAGTCATAGTAGTTCCGGCTTCAGGACCTGTAACCCATTTCCAGACACCTTCAGTTTGTGCATCGCTTCCGCCGATCCATCCCGTTCCAGAAGCTTGTTCGCCTATTAATTGGGCTTCATCCTGAGATAAAATAGTAGCCAAATATCCTTGTAATCCGTAATAAGTACTGGCTTCAGCAGCAGCTTTGGCACTTGTCCATGTAATGCCAATACTTGGAACAAATAGATAAAAATGCTGTGTTGAAGGTAAATAATTGGCATTACCAATTGTTATCGAAAATGTTCTTGTTCCAGAAGCTGAAGCCGAAGAATTTGTAAAAACTACGTCTTTTACAGCGGCAACTAAATCAGAATATAAAACATCAGTACCAGTTGGACTTGTTATGCTTAATTTTCCTGCTGTTGCATCCCAGCTTGTTGTTACATTAGGGTGCGCTGCCGGATTTGAAAGCGAAAGCTGATCTAAACCACTAGAATAACCAGATGAAATTTGAATGTAAACAGCTTTGGTTCCTGTTTCTGCAGGATCGTGTGTAATAGTAAAATCAGTTACAATTTTGATTGTATTTTGCGGGCAGTATAACTGATCTCCGGTTGCTTTAACAATAGGAGCAGTTGTTGAAATCTTACTGCAGTCGTTTGAATATTTTGCTGTATTATCTTTGCGTGTCCAGTTTGTGTTTGAATAGGCTTCATCATCTACTTGTATACAGGTTAGACCAGAATTAAATTTAAAGTTTGGAGAGGTTAGTTTTGCATTCTGTCCATTTTTTAAATTCAAATAGGTTAACAAGTTATCTTCACAAAAAAAAGTATTTAAATTAGTATTATTAGATAAATCTAAACTAGATAATTGATTATGACTGCATTCTAAGACTCCTATACTATTAGAGAGATTCAGAGAAGTTATTTGATTATTATTGCAAATTAACAATCCTAAATTTGGATTATTAGAAGTATCCAGAGAAGTTATTTGATTGTTATTTACGTATAATGCTTGGAGTGCTGAGTTTTTAGAAATATCAAGATTTGATAGATTGTTATTATTGCAGTTTAAATTTATTAAACTAATGTTTTTCGAAACATCTAAAGTGGTTAATTTATTAAAGATACAAGCTATAGTCGTTAAAGAAGTATTTTTTGAAAGATCTATACTTGTAATGTTATTGTTGTTTAATACCAGAGTATTTAAAGATGTATTTTTTGAGACATCCAGACTGCTTAAATTATTATTATTTATAGTTAAAACTTCTAATGCTGTGTTTTTTGAAAGATCTATTGTAGATAATTCATTATAACCACAAGATAAACGTTTCAGGAAAATATTTTTTGTAAGATTTAAATTGGTAATAAAATTTCTTTGATATATATTATCATTAAGTATGTCTAGACCTAATGTTTCTAGTTTTTCAAAAGCTTCAATACCGGTCAAGTCGGTAATGTTTTTTCCAAGAAGTAGCAGTGTTGTTACATCTTTAACATTTGCAGTCAAAACCTTTCCGTCAATAGCGCCGCTATCAATATTCAAATCAATTAAGGCCTGTTCAAATTTTGGGTCAGGAATAGAGGTATATTGAGCAAATCCCACAAAAGGGAAAAGCAGTAAGAATAATAAACGTAGTGGTTTTTGGTAATAGATAGTTTTCATTTTATAAAAGTATCACTTTTATAATAATAAAAAAATATATTTACATTTCTAACATTTAAAGCTGGAAACTATTTTAAAAATCACATTTTTTTAGCGAAAACACTTCTAAATTAATTATTTGGCCAGTTTAGTTTTTGAAACAAATCCCAAACCACAATTCCGGCGCTTACCGATATATTCAAAGAATGTTTTGTACCTAATTGTGGAATTTCAATACAACCGTCACAAATGGCAACCGCTTCCTGAGCTACGCCGTAAACTTCGTTTCCAAAAACCAAAGCATATTTTTGATTTTTCTCTACTTTAAAGTCCTGAAGAAAAACAGAACTTTCGACCTGTTCAATTGCCATTGTCAGAACATTTTCTTTCTTTAGATTTTCAATAACTTCCAATACATTTTCGTGATGTTCCCACGCAACAGTTTCTGTAGCGCCAAGTGCCGTTTTATGAATTTCTTTATTTGGCGGAGTAGCAGTAATGCCGCAAAGAATAATTTTTTCGATCAAAAAAGCATCGGCAGTTCTAAAAACAGAACCAATATTGTGTAAACTGCGAATATCATCCAAAACCAATATTAAAGGTGTTTTGTCTGATTTTTTAAAATCTTCAATTGATTTTCTGTCTAGTTCGCTATTTTCAAGTTTTCTCATTGGAAGTAAATTCAGGTCATAAAAAAAGCTTCCAAAGATAAGGAAGCTTTTTCGATATTTAATTGTTTTTCAGATTAGCTTTTTACTGGATCTGGTAAAACTGTACCTTTAATTGTAAGTACTTTTGTAGGTTGTCCTTCAGCGTTAGAAGTTACAGTTACGGTTTTAGTGAATGCACCAACTCTGTCAGTAGCATATTTTACACCAATAATTCCTTTAGCACCTGGAGCAATTGGCTCTTTTGGTGTAGTAGGAACTGTACATCCGCAAGAACCTTGAGTGTTAGTAATGATTAACGGTTTTGTTCCGTTGTTTACAAAAACAAACTCTCTTTTACCGTCAGCATTGTGAGCGATAGTTCCATAATCGATAGTTTCAGTTTCGAAAAGCATTCCAGCTCCTTCAACTTTAGCAACTTTAGCAGCTTTAGCTTTTTTAGTTGATTGTGCATTAGCAGCTGTAATACCAGCTACAGCTAACATAGCGAATAAAATTATTTTTTTCATCTTCTAGGGTCTTTTTTAATGATGAACAAAGCTATATAAAATTCTTATATCTGTATATAAAAAAATCTTAAAATATTTTAATTTTTCAAGCCTTCGTTATGCCATTAAAAAATTATAAATTCGCTGTCTTAATTTTTCATTTAAAACATATCAATTTTGGCAGCTAAAGAAAAAGTGGTAAAGGAAACACCTTTAATGAAACAGTATAATGAAATCAAGGCAAAATATCCTGATGCATGTCTGCTTTTCAGAGTAGGGGATTTTTATGAAACCTTTGGTGAAGACGCCATCAGAGCTTCTAAAATTCTTGGGATTACTTTAACAAAAAGAGGCGCTGGCTCAGATACTGAAACAGCTCTTGCTGGTTTCCCGCATCATTCTGTTAATACTTATCTGCCAAAATTAGTAAAAGCCGGACTTCGTGTAGCGATCTGTGATCAGCTTGAAGATCCTAAAATGACTAAGACAATTGTAAAAAGAGGTGTTACAGAATTAGTAACTCCGGGAGTTTCTCTAAACGATGAGGTTTTACAATCAAAAACAAATAACTTTTTAGCATCGGTTTATTTTGCTAATAAAAATATCGGAATTTCATTTTTAGATGTTTCAACAGGAGAATTTTTAACGGCTCAGGGAAATGCAGAATACATTGATAAATTACTGCAGAATTTTAATCCAAGTGAAGTTTTGGTCCCGAAAACTTGTAAAACCGATTTTAAAAATGCCTTTGGAGAAGATTTTCACAGCTTTTTTCTGGAAGACTGGATTTACAAAGAAGATTACGCTTTAGAAACCCTGACAAAGCATTTTCAAACCAATTCTTTAAAAGGTTTTGGAGTTGAAGAATTAAAAGAAGGAATTATTTCTGCCGGGGCAATTTTATATTACTTATCAGAAACACAGCATAATAAAGTACAGCATATTACAGCTATTCAGCGTATTGCAGAAGATGCTTATGTCTGGATGGATCGTTTTACAATACGAAATTTAGAATTGTATCACAGCTATAATCCAAATGCGGTAACACTTTTAGATGTAATCGATAAGACGCTTTCGCCAATGGGCGGACGTTTGTTAAAACGCTGGCTGGCACTTCCTCTTAAAGATTCTAATAAAATAAAAGGACGTCATGATGTGGTTTCGTATTTAAAATCAAATCAGGAAGTTTTACAAAATATTCAATATCAAATTAAACAGGTTTCAGATTTAGAGCGTTTGATTTCTAAAATTGCAGCAGGAAAAGTATCGCCCCGTGAAGTTGTTTATTTAAAAGAATCTCTGGATGCCATTATTCCAATTAAAACATTGGCGCTTCAAAGTCCGCAGGAAGCAGTAAAAGTTATTGGAGACAGTCTGCACTCATGCGATTTGCTGAGAGAAAAAATTAAAAATACTCTAAATCAGGATGCACCGGTTGCTATTTCAAAAGGAAATGCAATTGCAGCGGGTGTTAATGAAGAATTGGATGAATTAAGATCGATTTCAACTTCCGGAAAAGAATTTTTGGAAGGTATTGAAAGAAGAGAATCGGAGCGTACCGGAATTTCTTCTCTGAAAATATCATTCAATAATGTTTTTGGATATTATATTGAAGTTAGAAATACGCATAAAGATAAAGTTCCGGAAGAATGGATTCGTAAACAGACTTTAGTGAATGCCGAACGTTATATTACGGAAGAGCTAAAAGAATACGAAACCAAAATTTTAGGAGCTGAAGAGAAAATTTACAAAATCGAATCGGAGCTTTTTGAGCAGTTAGTTGCCTGGATTGCAACTTATATAAAACCGGTGCAGATGAATGCGTATTTAATTGCGCAATTAGATTGTTTGTGTTCTTTTACTCAAATGGCTATAGAGAATCAATATGTTTGTCCTGAAATCGATGATACATTTGAACTCGATATTAAAAACGGAAGGCACCCGGTAATCGAAAAGCAATTGCCGGTAGGAACGCCATATATTGCTAATGACGTTTTTCTGGATAGAGAAACGCAGCAGATTATCATGATTACCGGACCCAACATGTCGGGTAAATCGGCTATTTTAAGGCAGACGGCCCTGATTGTGCTTTTGGCTCAAATGGGAAGTTTTGTTCCTGCTGATAGTGTTAGAATGGGAGTAGTTGATAAAATTTTTACCAGAGTAGGAGCTTCTGATAATATTTCGATGGGAGAATCTACTTTTATGGTTGAAATGAACGAAACGGCTTCGATCTTGAATAATATTTCAGATCGTAGTTTGGTGCTGCTGGATGAAATTGGAAGAGGAACCAGTACGTATGACGGAATTTCGATTGCATGGGCAATTGCCGAATTTTTACACGAACATCCGTCGAAACCAAAAACATTGTTTGCGACCCATTATCATGAGTTGAATGAAATGACAGAATCTTTAAATAGAATTCAAAACTTTAATGTTGCAGTAAAAGAATTAAAGGATACTGTTCTGTTCGTTAGAAAGCTTGTAAAAGGAGGAAGCGAACATAGTTTTGGAATTCACGTTGCGAAAATGGCGGGAATGCCGCAGCTGGTGATTTCGAAAGCGCAGAAACTATTAAAGAAATTGGAGAAAAATCATTCCAGCGATGCATTAAACGGAATAAAATCTGCTAATGATGAAATGCAGATGAGTTTCTTTAATCTTGATGATCCTTTACTGGAAGAGATTAAAGAAGAGATTTTAGGTCTTGATATTAACGCTATTACTCCGGTTGAAGCGCTAATGAAGCTTAATGAAATTAAGAGGATGCTGACCAAGAAATAAAATTTAAAAATTTTTCAAGTTTAAACTTTAGGTTATCAGAATGTTATAAAATAACTGGATTTTTTTTTAGAAAAAGGCTTGTTTAATTGAATAAATGTCCTAAATTTGCACTCGCAATACGAAACAAATCAGGTGTTGCGGTTCTTAAACAGAATTTGAAAATGCGAAAATAGCTCAGTTGGTAGAGCGCGACCTTGCCAAGGTCGAGGTCGCGAGTTCGAGCCCCGTTTTTCGCTCAAAACCATACAATGCTCGGATGGTGAAATTGGTAGACACGCTGGACTTAAAATCCAGTGAACAGCAATGTTCGTGCGGGTTCAAGTCCCGCTCTGAGTACTAAAGCCTCTTCTTTTGAAGAGGCTTTTTTTGTTTGTAAATTCTTTAAAAGGTACTAAGGTGCTGAGATTCTAAGGGTCTGAGGTTTTGTTCTGGAGCAATTAATGATTAGTAATCGATAATTAATGATCTAAAATCAACAATCTAAAATCTAAAATTTAAAACCAACAATCTAAAATCCAAAATCTAAAATCAACAATCAAAATATGGGTGCTTTTGTAATTAGCAGGCGATTTAATGATGAATATAAGTTTGTGTTTACTTCCAGAAAAGGGAAAGTGATTTTTACAAGTTTAAGTTATGAATTGAGGTTTGAGTGTGAAGAGGATATTGAAAAATTCAAGAAGACAATTGAACTTGCTAAATTTTTAAAATTTAAAGGCTCTGGAGGAAAGTATTTTTTTAAATTGATGCTGGGTGATCTTCATTTCGCAACAAGTCGAAAATACACAACAGAATTGCTTTTGCAAAAAGGGATAAAGGAAATAGTTACTTATGCTTCAAAAGCGGAAATTCTGGATTTCTCATCAAATGAATTGATTTTTGAAGATGAGGAGGTTTCTGTTGAAGAAGAGGTTGAAGATTAAAAAAAAAAACTCCAATATTTTTAAATTCCAAATTCCAATAATGCGTTATGTGTTGTTGGATTTTTTTTAAACTTCTATTAGGCTTTGCAGGGAAGTTGGATTTGTTGGAATTTGGAATTTGAAAATATTGGAATTTCCTAAATTTTAAGCATAAAAAAAACCATCGATCTCGATGGTTTTAAAATCTTTAGAATTTAGGTTCTAATTATTTTTTTACTTCTTTAGCAGCTTCTTCTACTTTAGTAGCAGCAGAGTCAACTTTTGCAGCAGCAGAGTCAACAGTTGTAGCAGCAGAATCAACTACAGCAGCAGCAGAATCAACAGCAACAGCAGTAGAATCTACAGTTTCAGTAGCTGCAGCGTCAGCTTTTTTACAAGATACAACAGTTAAAACAGCAACAACAGCTAAACTTAAAAATACTTTTTTCATCTTACTTTATTATAAAAGGTTAATTATTAATTCGTGGCAAAGATATAAATTTTTTAATACGTAAAATATTTTTTCACTTTTTTTTTAAAATATTTTCCTTGCTCACGTTTATCTTATTTATCAAAGAATATGCCAAAATTATAAAATTATCTTAAATTATCTAATGTTTTGTATAAATAATTTTTTGTTGCATATTCTGCGTATGAATTGGCTGTTTTGTTTATCTCATTGCAGTTTATTTTGCTTTTTAAGGATTATATCAAAGATGAAATCGAGTAAAAAAAACAAACAATTATCAGTTGAGACAATATTTACGACTCAAAATAATGATTTAGCCCAATATGGGTTACGAAACAACTTTTAAAATTGTATTTGTAGCTCCTTTGTTATTTTGAATAAAAGATCTGCAGATAGCGCTCTTTTCTGTTAAAAAGTTTTCGTCATTTAGTAAACGATCCAGAATTTCTTTTAATTCAGAATTAGTGGCAATTGAAATACAGCCTCCGAGTTCAACAAGAGAAACCGCTTCGGAAAATTTGGAGTAATTAGGGCCTATCACAATTGGAATTCCGAATGTTGCAGGTTCCAGAATATTGTGAATTCCGGGATTTCCAAAACCTCCTCCAACATAAGCAACCGTTCCGTAACTATAAATTTTGGTCAAAAGCCCAATTGTGTCAATTATAAAAACATTATAATGAGATAGATCTTTATTTTCTTTTTCAGAAAATAGAATAGTTGGTTTTGCGATCTGCGATTTTAAACTGGCTATTTGGTCTGCTTTTATATTATGCGGAGCAATTATAAACTTCACATTCTCTGGAGCCTGATTTATGTATTCAGCAATTAAAATTTCGTCTTTTGGCCACGAGCTTCCAATAACAATGGCTTGCTTGCCATCTTTAAAATTTTCAATATAATCAAGTGTATTATCTCTTTCTAAAATAGCTGCAACTCTGTCAAAACGAGTATCTCCGGATACAATTACGTTTTTAAATCCGATAGCTTCGATTTTTTGTTTCGAACTTTCGTTTTGAACAAAAAAATAAGTAAAAGCTTTTAATGCTTTTCTATAAAAACCTCCGTACCATTTAAAAAACATCTGGCTGTCTCTAAAAATTCCTGAAATTAAATAAGTAGGAGTTTTGCTTTTTTCAAGTTCTTTTAAATAGTTAAGCCAAAACTCATATTTAATAAAAAAAGCAAATTCAGGATGAGCTAATTTTAAAAACTTTTTTGCATTGTTTTTGGTGTCTAAAGGCAGATAAATGGTAACATCGGCAACTGTGTTGTTTTTGCGGATTTCATATCCCGAAGGAGAAAAAAAAGTTACAATGATTTTATGTGAAGGATATTTTTCTTTAATTTTTTCAATTACCGGAAGTCCTTGCTCATATTCGCCCAGAGATGCAGAATGAAACCAAATTGTTTTGTCTCCCGGTTTTATTTTTTCTTCTAAAGTTGAAAAAACATTTTTTCGGCCTTCAACAAAAAGCTTAATTTTCGGACTAAATAGCGCTATGATTCTTAAGAAAAATCCTGCGATGTGTATAGTTAAATTGTATAAAAAAAGCATGTAATAATTTTTGCAGCTAAATTACATTTCTTTGGACTATTTTCATTGGTTTGAAGCTATTAATAACTATTTTTGTTCCTCCTTTTAGAGATTTCTGTTGAAAACAGCGTCTTTAGTTTAAACATTATCAAAAAATGAAAAAAATACAAATGGTTGACTTAAAAAGTCAATATGAAAAAATAAAAAGTACTGTTGATGCTTCGATTCAGGAAGTTTTAGATACTAATACTTATATCAATGGACCTTTAGTTCATCAATTTCAAAAAAATCTTGAAGATTATTTAGGGGCAAAACATGTTATTCCTTGTGCAAACGGAACAGACGCACTTCAAATTGCTATGATGGGATTAGATTTAAAACCGGGCGATGAGGTTATCACGGCTGATTTTACTTTTGCTGCTACTGTTGAGGTTATTGCTTTGTTACAGTTAACTCCGGTATTAGTAGATGTTGATTTGCACAATATGAACATTGATATTGATGCTGTTAAAAAAGCAATTACGCCTAAAACAAAAGCGATTGTTCCGGTTCATTTATTCGGACGTGCTGCAAACATGGATGCCATTATGGAAATCGCTGCCGAGCATAATTTGTATGTAATTGAAGATAATGCACAGGCAATTGGAGCTGATTATGTTTCTAAATCAGGATCAAAAGTGAAAGTGGGAACAATTGGTCACGTTGCGGCTACATCATTCTTCCCTTCTAAAAACTTAGGTTGTTATGGAGATGGTGGAGCCATTTTTACAAACGATGATAAATTAGCACACGTTATCCGCGGAATTGTAAATCACGGAATGTATGAGCGTTACCACCATGATGTTGTAGGTGTAAATTCACGTTTAGATAGTATTCAGGCTGGAGTTTTAAATGCAAAATTACCTTTGTTGGATGAATACAATAAAGCGCGTCGACTAGCGGCAACAAAATACAATGCGGCTTTTGCCGGAAGTAAACATATTATTACTCCGGAATTTGATGCAAACGAAAATGATCACGTTTTTCATCAATATGTATTGAGAATTTTAGATGCAGATAGAAATGCTTTAATGCAGCATTTATTGGATAAAGGAATTCCATGTGCGATTTACTATCCAATTCCACTACATTCTCAAAAAGCATATTTAGATCCGCGTTATAAAGAAGAGCAATTTCCGGTTACAAACCAATTAGTGCAGGAAGTAATTGCTTTGCCAATGCATACTGAACTTGACGATGAACAGATTAAATTTATTACAGATTCTGTTTTAGAATTTTTGAATAAATAATAAAGCCAAAATAACCACAAAACAACCAAATAAATGAAAGTATTAGTAACAGGAGGATTAGGGTTTATCGGTTCTCACACCGTAGTCGAATTGCAAAATGAAGGCTTCGAAGTGGTGATAATTGATAATCTTTCCAATTCTTCAGAAGATGTTTTAAAAGGAATTACAGCCATTACAGGAAAAACGCCTTTATTCGAAAAAATTGATTTAAGAGAAAAAAGTGCCGTTCGGGATTTCTTTAAAAAACATAATGATGTTACTGGAGTTATTCATTTTGCAGCTTCAAAAGCTGTTGGTGAAAGTGTTGAACAGCCATTGTTGTACTATGAAAACAACATTAGCAGTTTAGTTTATCTTTTACAGGAATTGCAGCAAAAACCTGAAGCAAGTTTTATTTTCAGCTCTTCTTGCACGGTTTACGGTCAGGCCGAAAAAATGCCAATTACAGAAGATGCTCCGGTTCAAACTGCCATGTCTCCTTATGGAAACACAAAGCAAATTGGAGAAGAAATTATTACAGATACAGCTAAAGTTACCAATATCAGTGCTATTTTATTGCGCTACTTTAATCCGGTGGGAGCGCACGAATCTGTAGAGATTGGTGAATTACCGTTGGGCGTTCCTCAAAATTTAGTTCCGTTTATTACACAAACGGGAGTAGGATTACGTCAGGAATTATCGGTTTTTGGAAATGATTATCCAACGCCAGACGGAACGGCTGTTCGTGATTATATACATGTTGTAGATTTAGCAAAAGCACACGTTATTGCTTTACAGCGTTTGTTAAATAAAAAGAATTTAACAAAAGTAGAAACCTTCAATTTAGGAACAGGAAAAGGAAGTTCAGTTCTTGAAGTCATTCATAGTTTTGAAAAAGTAAGCGATAAAAAATTGCCATACAAAATGATGCCTCGTCGTGAAGGAGATATTACAGAAGCTTACGCAAATACAGATAAGGCAAATAATGTCTTAGGATGGAAGGCTGAATTAAGTCTGGACGAAGCAATGGCAAGTGCTTGGAAATGGGAACAAAAAGTAAGGAATAAGTAATTTTTAATAAAATTATAAATTTTAAGATCCCAGATTATAGTAATATAGTTTGGGATTTTTTTTAGCTATTGATTATCATGAAACAAAGTTTAGATTATAAATTAATATTTGCATTAGCGGCTGTTGGAATTATCTGGGGTACAACATTTTTAGGAATTAGAGTTGCGGTTGAAACTATTCCGCCTTGGTTTGTAACTTCAATCCGTCAAGGTCTTGCGGGAATGATCATGATGATTATTTTATTATTCAAAAAAGAATTGAAATGGATTGGCTGGGAAAATTTAAAACATCAGCTTGTTCCTTCTGTTTTGATGATTGTAGTGGCAAATGGTTTTACAACCGTTGCAGAACAGACTGTGCCAAGCGGACTCGCTTCGGTAATCAGTGCGATGTCTCCTATACTTATTTTTCTGGGTAGTATTTTGTTTAAACTGCAAAAACCAAGCTTAAGAGGATTTGTTGGAGTTATAATAGGATTTTCTGGAGTCGTTTTTATATTTAAAGATGGACTGGGATCTTTTTTAGATGCCGATTACAGAATCGGAATGATGTTTATGGGGTTTGCGATTTCCGCATGGGCTGCCGGAACAATTTATACCAAAATTCATGGCAATAAATCTAAAAATATAGTTCTTAATTTATTTTATCAGTTTACAATGGCTTCGTGTATTCAGATTGTTTTGGCATTTATTTTTTCGCCAACTATTGATGTGAATTTATGGAGCGCTAAAAGTATTTTAGCAGCATTATATTTGTCAATTTTTGGTTCTGTAATTGCTTTCTTCAGTTATAATTATGCGTTGAAACATGTTACTCCGGTTCAGGTTTCTATTTTGGCTTATATCAACACGATAATTGCGGTCTTTTTTGGCTGGTTGATTTTAGATGAAAAAATTACCATTGATTTTATAATTGCAACGATCCTGATTATTTTGGGAGTTTTTATTATTAACTACAAAAAGAAGGAAAAGGAAACTGTATAAATTTTGATCCATTTTATTTTTGTAAATTTGTAAGAATTAAAACTGTAGGAATAATGAATTCGGATAAAGAAAATAAAAAGAATAATAAGGTTGAAGAGCCAAGTGTAGAATACGAAATTCAAAAACCAAAATTTAAAGGTATAGATCGTGAAACCTTTGATTTTGATGCTGAATTTGCTAAAGGATTGACTCCTGAAGAATTTAAAATGGAAATGTCGAAAAGAATAAAAGCTTATCCTTGGAAGAATAAATCTTAAAAATAAAATATTAAATAAAAAATCCTCATAAACCAATTAAAGTCTATGAGGATTTTTTATGTGATTTAGATACGAAAGACGCACTGCGATGCGCCTCTACGATTAAGCATTAGCAACAGCAGCTTCTTTATCAATTTTATTAATCAAACCAGTTAAAACTTTTCCTGGGCCAACTTCAGTAAACAAAGTAGCACCGTCAGCGATCATTTGCTGTACAGACTGAGTCCATTTTACAGGAGCAGTTAATTGAATGATTAAGTTCTTTTTAATTTCATTAGCATCAGAAACTGCATTTGCAGTAACATTTTGATATACTGGACAAATTGGAGCAGAGAAAGTAGTTGCTTCAATTGCTGCAGCCAATTCTTCTCTTGCTGGTTCCATCATAGGCGAGTGAAAAGCACCTCCAACAGGTAAAATCAAAGCACGTTTTGCTCCTGCAGCTTTCATAGCTTCACAAGCTTTTTCAACAGCAGTAGTTTCACCGGAAATTACTAATTGTCCAGGGCAGTTATAGTTGGCAGCTACTACAACACCGTCGATAGAAGCACAAACTTCCTCAACAACATTATCAGCTAAACCTAAAACAGCAGCCATTGTAGATGGAGTGATTTCGCAGGCTTTTTGCATTGCCAAAGCACGCTGAGAAACTAATTTTAAACCATCTTCAAAAGATAAAGTTCCGTTAGCAACCAAAGCAGAGAATTCTCCTAAAGAATGTCCTGCAACCATTTCCGGTTTGAAATCTTCTAAAGTTTTAGCTAAAATAACAGAGTGTAAAAATACTGCTGGCTGTGTAACTTTAGTTTCTTTTAGTTCTTCGGCAGTGCCTTCAAACATAATATCTGTAATTCTGAAACCTAGAATTTCATTTGCTTTTTCGAATAATTCTTTGGCTAAAGCCGAATTTTCATATAAGTCTTTGCCCATTCCTGTGAATTGCGCACCCTGACCCGGAAATACGTATGCTTTCATTTGTCTAATTTAATTTTTACTTTTTTTTAAAATTGAAAATTAGTTTCAATTGGAAGGCAAAAGTACTATTTTTTTAGCTCGTATAATCCTTAAACATATAAATCCATGCTAATCTTGAAAAACGGAGATTAAAAGGAGTAAGTAAAGTAATAACAACAGCAATGATAGGAAGGATTCGGAGATCGAAATTTGTTTCGAAGAAAAACTGTGCAATACAATACGTTGCAATTCCCTGAGCTACTGTTAATCCATAGTTTACGTACATGGCGCCAAAGAAATAACCAGGCTCTTTTTGGAATTTATAATGGCAGTGACTGCAGTATTCATTCATTTTTGGAAAACTGAAATTTAGAAAAATATTTTTGTCTGTAAAAACTTTTCCTTTATGACAAACAGGACATTCGTTTTTTAAAATATGAGTTAATGCGCTTGACATGATATTGTTGATTTTTGTTTATACAAAGTTAATTTGTAGTAGTGTAAAAGCCTTTTTAGTATCTTCGCTACTTATAGCACAATAAAGACATTTTGATTAAAATTTTAAATGATAAATCCCAAATTCCAAATTCCAAAATGAAAAAATATCCAATTTATAGTGTTCAGAATTTTAGCTGTAACGATATTCATCGTGACTTTTATGTGAATACTTTTAAAGAGCATTTAAAAAGCCACAGTTTTGTCGAAGAACCACATCGTCATGACTCTTATTTAATGGTGTTTTTTACGAAAGGTTCAGGAAAACACGAAGTCGATTTTGATCAATTTGAAATTAAAAGAGGAAGTCTGTTTGTGCTTCAGCCCGGACAGATGCATCACTGGAGTTTGTCTGAAGATGTTGAAGGTTTTGTGATCATCTTTTCGCAGGAATTGTATAATTTGTATTTCGGACAGAAAAAGATTAACGATTATAATTTTTACCATTCTATTCATAACCGGCCGGAAATGGTTTTTGAGGAAGCTGAAATTCCAAAAATTCTACCCTATTTCAATTTGCTGATTCAGGAAAATAGCAAGGATAATAAATTTCAGTTAGATAAATTACTGAATTTACTAGACTGTATTCATATAGAAGTTTCGAGAAAATACAGCGAAACCTATTCGCATCAGGCACACTCGTATAATATCAAAATCAATAAGTTTGAATCGCTTTTAGAAGAATATTTCAGAACCCAAAAACTGCCATCTTTCTATGCCGAAAAATTAAATATTACGCTGAAACATTTAAACAGAATCTGCAATGAAATTCTCCAAAAAACCGCAACAGAAGTTATCACAGATCGAGTGATTCTGGAAATTAAAAGAATGCTGATCGACAAACAATTAGCCGTAAATGAAGTGGCCTTCAAAGTCGGCTACGAAGATTATTCGTATTTCTCCAGATTCTTTAAAAAACAAACGGGAATGTCGCCAACAGAATTTAGAAACACAGTACGTTGATTTTTTTTAGCCACAGATTAAAAGGATTATTTGGATTTTAAATCTGTGAAAATCTTTTTAATCTGTGGCTATTTTTTTAGTTTCACGCAGATTTCAGATTTAAGCAGATTATAAAATTAAATTTGCGCAAATCTGCTAAAATCACTTTGAATCTGCGTGAAATAAATTCGTCAATTACTTCGTCTGTTCGCTATCGCTTGGGTCGTGGCAGAAAAAAAACAAAACCCTGCGTCCTCACGCAGGGTTTCAATAACCAACCAATTAAATCTAAAACCTGATTAGGCTTGTTTTACAAATTGTAATTCAATGTTCAAACGAACTTCTTCACCCACTAAAACGCCTCCAGTTTCAAGAGCAGAATTCCAGTTTAAACCCCAATCTTTACGATTAATTTTTCCTTCTATGCTTAAACCTACTTTTGTATTTCCCCAAGGATCAGTCATGATTCCGCTAAATTCAACCGGGAATTTTACTGTTTTTGAAACACCTTTAATGTTTAAATCTCCAGTTAATTCAAATTCACCATCATTAATTTTTTTGAAAGCAGAAGATTTGAAAGTTAATTTTGGATGATTCTCAGCGTCAAAGAAATCACCGCTTCTTAAATGTCCGTCACGATCTGCGTTTGCAGTGTCGATTGAAGCGATATCAGCAGAAAAACTGAAATCTGCATTATCAAAACTGTCTCCTTCTGTGATTGCAGAAGCATCATAAGTTCCAAATTTTCCTGAAACATTAGTAAACATCATGTGTTTTACTTTAAAACCAATTTCTGAGTGAGTTGGGTCAATTGACCATTTTGTAGTTGCCATAATTTTATTTTTTAAATATTTTTAAATAATTAATTTGTTTCATTTTGATAGGACAAAGTTACGGTGAGAGTTGTCCTGAAGCACTTAACCTAGATTAAGAAATAAAAAATGTATTTTTTTTTTGCCACAGATTAAAATGATTAAAAAAAATATATTGCCACGAATTACACGAATTTCCACGAAATAAATTGAATCAAAATTTGTGAAAATTTGTGCAATTTGTGGCGAATAAAAAAATCACTTTAATCCTTTTAATCTGTGGCAAAAAAACTTAATGCGTAAAGCTTAGCTTTTATTATTCATATAAAATGTCAATGCTCCTGATGGACATTTATTAACAGTAGAAATTATTTTTTCAGTTGTAGAATGTTCCGGTGTAATCCATGGTTTTTCTTTTGGGCGAAAAACGTCCGGATTATTTTTGACACAATTGGCAGAATGAATGCATTTTCCAGATTGCCATACAATTGTTACTTCGCCGTTTGTATATTCTTTAGTGAGGTTATTTGGATTCATGGTTTAAAATTTTAAGGATGAATTTAATTTTAAAGTCAGACCAATTTTCTTATTTATAAAGTTAGTCTTTCTTTTTTGAAATGGATAAAAAAAGAAACGATAATAATCTGATTTTCAGATTTATTATCGTTTCAAAGTACAGGTATTAATTGTTTTTTGTCTGAATTAATAATGCATCGGAATATCCATCAATAAAAATTCAGCATCAGAGTTTGCTTTAATATTTAAAGTATCAGTTCCAGAAATTCCAACAGCGTCACGATTGTTTAATTCCTGACCGTTTATAGTAACATTTCCTTTTAAAACGAAAGCATAAACTCCGTTTCCTTCTTTTTTGATTTTATATTCAGCAGTAACTCCGGCATCGAAATTACCCATATTGAACCAGGCGTCCTGATGAATCCAAACTCCTTCATCATCTGCATTTGGAGATAAAATCTGAGACAATTTGTTATGTCTGTCAGCAACATCCAAAGTGATTTGTTGGTAACGCGGTGTAACATTTCTTTTATTTGGAAACAACCAAATCTGCAATAATTTAGTCTGCTGATCAGCATTTGGATTAAACTCGCTGTGTTGAACACCAGTTCCGGCGCTCATTACCTGAATATCTCCATTTTTGATGATTTCAGTATTTCCCATACTGTCTTTATGAGCCAAATCACCTTCAAGCGGAATCGTAATAATTTCCATATTATCATGAGGGTGAGTTCCAAATCCCATTCCCGCAGCAATCGTATCATCGTTCAAAACACGAAGCGCTCCAAACTGAATTCTGTCCGGATTGTACCAGCTGGCAAAACTAAAACTATGATAAGCGTTTAGCCATCCGTGATTTGCATTTCCTCTTGATTCTGCTTTGTGCAATACTATATTTTCCATGATTTTGACCTTTTGTTATTTTTATAGTACAAAGATACCAACAAGGTCAATGAAACACACTTAATGTAGATTAAGAAAGGTTTTTTTTGAAGGTTCTGAGGTTTTTTGAAGGATCAAAGGTACAAAGGGGCAGAGGTTCTAAGGTTTTTTTTTGAAGGTTCTGAGGTTCTAAGATACTAAGGTTTTTTTTAAGGATCAAAGGCTCAAAGGGGCAAAGGTTCTAATTTTTTGGTAAGGTTCTTTTGGCGTTTAAAAGCTATATAGTTTGTCATCTCTGTAAAAGTCACTTATTTCGGTAACGGATTTATCATTTCGATTGGCTTTTTTCCATCAATTCCCTGATGTGGCCTTTCGTGATTATAGTAATATAAATATTGCAATAATTCTTCTTTTAGTTCTTCCAAAGAATCAAAATCAGTTTCTCTGAGCAGATCATCTTCAAGAGTTCGCCAGAAGCGTTCGACCTTCCCGTTTGTCTGTGGTCTATAAGGTTTTGTATGTCTGTGAACAATTCCCAATTCCATAAGCATTCTCTCAAAAGGATGGTTATATTTCTGCTGGCTGGTTTTGATTCCAAATTCAGGTCCATTGTCAGATAAAATCTCTTCAAATTTTATCTCATAATGATCGCTTAAGATGTTTAAGCATTTTAATGACGCAAACATAACCGTTAAACTAGTGATGTCTGGGATTAATTCTGCCCAGGCAATCCGGCTGTAGTCGTCAATTATACATACTAAGTACAATTTTCGATTTTCTCCTTTTATGATGCTTTTGCTTAAGTGATGACAATCAATATGACCAAGCTGTCCCATTCTTTCCTTGATTATTTTTTGATGATTCTTTTTAATCTTCGGAGTTAACCTGTTTATTTTATTACGCTTTAAAATATTATAAACTCCTGAATATGAAGGTGTGTTTTTTCCTAATTTTGGCTTTAAGATACTAACAATTTCATATTTGTTGTTTCCTTTTTCCCTTAATTCAATTACTTTTCGTTCTATAAATGGCAGAGGACGTCTTGTCTTGTATTTTGGACCACGCTTCTGAGGAAGCAGATCCAAAGACTTACCGCTCTGCTTATAACGGTTATAATACTTTAAGAAGCTTTTTCTGCAGGTGTCATTTGCCTTGTAAAAATCCATCGCCTTTTTATGCAACGGATGAGTCTTGTTTTTTACTTGCTCATATTCTTTTATTAAAAAACGATACTTCTCTAAATAGTTTCTCTCTAATGTTGAATCCTGACTGTTATTTCTCATCGCAACAAAATTTATTAAAGGTAAATTTTGTTACCGAAATATCTAACCTTTACAGAAATGACAAACTATGTGTTTAACAATTCTTATAATCTTGTCATCCTCACAATCTTGTCATCTCGACGAAGGAGAGATCTGCGCAAGAAACTCCGCAAACCAATTCCTCAAAAAAAAAACTCAATCTATGTCGAGCTACTTGCGCAGATTTCTCGTTCGTCGAGATGACAAACTATACTTAAAAATATCTGCGCAAGAAACTCCTCAAAGATTTGCAATTATAAAAATATAATTTCTTAGTGCGCTAGGCTTCGTTCCTCTCAAAGACATTAAATTGTTAACAAATCCTTGTGCTGCATGTTTAAGTTAAAAATCTAGAAAATTTAAAAACATAAACTTGTTTACATTTTTGAAAGAAACTAAAATAAAGTCAAATTTTTTTATTCTAATCTGATAACGCCGGTAACGATCGCAATAGAAAGAATATCAGATTTAGCTAATTCAAAAGGTTCATAATCTTTATTGTCGCTTACTATCTTTACAAAATCATCATTTTCAGATTTACAGATACGTTTTACCAAAATACCCTGCTCGGTATTTACAACATACACTTTGTTCCACTGAAAGAAAGTGTTTATTGATAAATGCTTGCAGGCTACGATATCTCCATTGTTATATTTGGGATACATGGAACTTCCAATTACGGTAATTAAATAATCAGATCCTTTAAAAGTGGGAATCAAAAATTTTGTAGCATTGTGTTCTATAATTTCTTTATTTCCGGAATTGTACTCAATCATAGCGTCGGCAGATAACAGAAACAGGTTTTGTTTTGTTAAGTGATCGTTATTTTTATTAGTAATTGTTTTGTTGGAGAAAATTTCCTCAGTATAAACTTGGTTAGTATTGTGGGTGTTTTTTAATACGTTTCCGGTTCCGTTTTTGATCCAATTTTTATTAATCATAGAATTTAAGCTGCATAATCGGTCAATAAAATCAACAGGAAGGTTAACTAAACCGTTAATAACTTGTGAAAATGAAGATTTATTTGTGTATCCTAAGAGTTTTCCAACTTCCTCTTGATTCTTCGCGGTGCCCAGACTTATCAGTGCTTTTAGAGCTATTTTAATTCTTTGTAACTCAGTCATTTGTGTTAAAATTGTAGGAAATGTTACATTTTCGTTGCTCAGTTATAAACTTGTTTATATCTTTGCCTCAATTTTTAAAAGAAACCACGCAATGGATAAAAGTAAGACAAAAATCTACAAATCCTATGATTCGATTATTTTAGAAGCTTTGTTTTTAAAATACGGTGTTTCAAAATATTATATACGCAAAAGCGTAAGTGGAACCGTTCACGGTATAACGCCGGATAGTATAAAAAGAGATTATGAAACAATGGAGAAAGCAAACAAGGATTTAATTATGAATCTGGTTCAGAAAACACTATAAGTACACAGCCGAAGAAAGCAAAGTTGTTATAGATTTTGCAGCATTAAAATACCATATAAGCTTGTAAATTTTTATAAACATCTTTTTTACATTTTTTAAATACCACACCAGATAAGCATAGATTAACAAAATACAGATAATACCTCAAGATTATCTGATAATCTAATAGAGAAACTGAGATTACAGTTTCTTACAAGTTATATATTGAAATAATATTTCGATACCGCTTATTTTTTAAATACCACCACCACAATATATACATGCGAATAGCTCTAACGCTTTTCGTCAGGAATTCTTGTTGTTTTTTTATATAAAATAACAAGTGAAGGATTACAAATTTATAAAAAAAAACCAATTTAAAGGATTAAAAATGAAGAAAAATTTATTTTGTGTATGGCTTGCATTTTTTGCCATATTATTTTCGGTAAATATGCATGCCCAGATGACTATTGGGGGCAAAAAAGAGCCTGAAGCTTTCTCGGTTTTAGAGTTGCTTAACAAAGGCGGGCTTAGACTGCCTCAAATGTCGACTGCAGAGCGTGATGCTTTTGCTGTACAAGGAAATGACAAAGGTTCAGGACTTACGATTTATAATAAAACAACAGGCTGTGTCGAGTATTGGAACAAAACACGCTGGGTAAGTTTATGTGATGATACATCTGTAAATGCTTTGATTGCTGCCGATAACGGATTAACAGCAACTAACGGTAAAGTTCAGTTAGGAGGCGCACTTTTAAAATCATCAGTGATTACAACCACAGCGGCAAATACTTTGTCTGTACAGGGTTTACAGGCAGGTTCTACTGCCGATAATGTTTTGGTTGCTGATGCAAATGGTGTTTTAAAATGGGTTACAAGGGCTTCTTTTGTTACTCCTGGTGATAACTTAGGAAATCATACAGCAACTCAGGATTTAGCCATGAGTGGTAAAAATATTGCAAATGCAGCAAATATAACAGCAACGGGAACAATTACTGGGGCAAACGTTACTGCTACTACAAAAACAACAACTCCGGCTGCTCAAATTACAACGGGTGCTGGTTTAGGAAAAGTAGCAGTTTCTGATGCTTCTGGAAATCTTACCTGGACTGATCCTGCAACTATTACGGCAAAAGGTGATAACTTAGGAAATCATACTGCGACTCAAAACCTTGATATGTCAGGTAAAAATATTAATAATATCAATAGTGCCTTTGTCAAAACTGAAGTAGAAATAGCAGATAGAGGAACAGGTAACACAAGTTATTTTGGATTAGATAAGTATAATGGTAATTTACAAATCTTTAATAGTTCAAAATCAACAATAGACTTATCTATAAATGAAAGTACTAGAAAGACAACTGTTAACAATCTGGCAATTAATGCGGGTACAGACGGAGTAGCTCCGGCGGCAGGATATGTTGCAACATCAGCAGATGCTAATGGTAATGTGGTTTGGAAATCTGCAGCTTCTTTAGGAGCTGGCGATAATTTAGGTAATCATACTGCGACTCAGGATTTAGCTATGAGTGGTAAAAATATTGCAAATGCTGCAAATGTAACAGCAACTGGAACAGTAACTGGAGCAAATATTACAGCTACAACAAAAACAACAACTCCGGCTGCACAAATTACAACAGGTGCAGGTTTAGGAAAAGTAGCAGTTTCTGATGCTGCAGGTAATGTAACATGGACAGATCCTACAACTATTACAGCAAAAGGTGATAACTTAGGAAATCATACTGCTACTCAGGATCTTGATATGAGCACTAAAAACATTAATAATGTTAATAATATCTACGTTAAGAATGATGCTCAAATATTAGATAGAACTACATCAAATACTAAATATTTTGGTCTTTATAAAGATAATGGAGTCTTTAAAATTTGGAATAGTTCAAAGAGTACAAATCCATTAATGATTGATGAGGCTACAGATAAAACCACATTATCTACAGCGGCAATCTCAAAAGGTACAGATGGTGTAGCTCCGGCGGCAGGTTATGTTGCAACATCAGCAGATGCTAATGGTAATGTGGTTTGGAAATCTGCTGCTTCTTTAGGAGCTGGTGATAACTTAGGAAATCATACTGCGACTCAGGATTTAGCTATGAGTGGTAAAAATATTGCAAATGCTGCAAATGTAACAGCAACTGGAACAGTAACTGGAGCAAATATTACAGCTACAACAAAAACAACAACTCCGGCTGCACAAATTACAACGGGTGCTGGTTTAGGAAAAGTAGCAGTTTCTGATGCTGCAGGTAATGTAACATGGACTGATCCTACAACTATTACAACAAAAGGGGATAATTTAGGAAATCATACTGCAACTCAGGATTTAGTAATGAGTTCAAAAAATATTACTGGAGCGACTAATGTAACAGCAACAGGAACAGTAACTGGAGCAAATATTACAGCTACAACAAAAACAACAACTCCTGCTGCACAAATTACAACAGGTGCTGGTGCAGGAAAAGTAGCAGTTTCTGATGCTTCTGGAAATCTTACTTGGACAGACCCTGCAACTATTACGGCAAAAGGTGATAATTTAGGAAACCATACTGCGACTCAGGATCTTGATATGTCAAGTAAAAATATTAACAATATTAATGTAGCCAGAATTAAATCTGAAGCGACATTTGCTGATAGATCAGATGCTGCTAATACAAATACATTTAATTTTTACAAATCAAACGGAATTTTTAAACTTTGGAATAGTTCAAAAAACCTAGATTTAATGACGTTTAATGAAAATAATAATGTTTGGATAAACGGTCCTTTAACTCTTTCAAGCACTTTGACTGTAAATAATCTTCCAGCAGGGACTGCGTCAGAATCAATTTTGACAAGTGATGCAAGTGGAAATGTGCATAAAATTGCAGCATCAAGTATTGGTGATAACTTAGGAAACCATACTGCGACTAAGGATCTTGATATGGCAAGTAAAAATATTAACAAAATTGCTACTGCTAGTGTTGATTACCAGTTGAAAATTAATGATGTTACAACTACAAATACTAAATATACAAGCTTATGGAAAAAAGATGGTGTATTTGGAATTTGGAATCAAGGAACGGGTAAAAATGATTTAGCAATTGATGAAACATCAGGAAAAACAACTTTGACTGGGGCGGCAATTTCAAAAGGTACAGATGGTGTAGCTCCTGCTGCAGGATATATTGCAACATCAGCAGATGCTAATGGTAATGTGGTATGGAAATCTGCAGCGTCTATTGGAGCTGGTGATAACTTAGGTAACCATATTGCTACACAAAATTTGGATATGTCTAGCAAAAATATTCAAAATATAAATAATGCTTATATTAAAAACGAAGCGCAAATATTAGATAGAACAACATCAAATACAAATTATTTTGGTTTGTATAAAAGCAATGGATCATTTGGTATTTACAATAGTTCTAAAGGCCAAAATGCATTTACTATTGCTGAAACGACTGGTAATGTGGGGATAGGACTTGGTGGAACAGCAGCAAGTAACGCTTTACATGTTAAAGCTGCTGCAGACCCATTAAAACTTGAAGGTTTAGCAACAAGTTCACTTGGTACAGAGTCAGCTTTGATTGTTGGTGCAGATGGTGTAGTTAAAAAAACGCCACAACCATTACCAAGAAGAGCTTTATACTCTACAGGAAATATTGCTCCAGGTGAGTCTAAAACAATTACTTTAGATTTTTCGGCAGACACTGCAATGTTTACGGTAACAGTGGGTAATAACTGTGGAAGAACGGCTATAGCAAATTTAGTTACTTCAAATAATGTAATTTCATTCGCAGGCGGGCAGGCAAGAGATATACTTTATAAAGCTGCGGTTCTTGATGCAAATGGAAATTCTTTAGCTATAAAGTCAGTTTCGGGTGTTACAGGCTGCTCAGGTGATGGAGGTGCAACTCAGTTTGACTTTGATATTCAAAAAACGGGTACAACAATAGTTATAACAAATAGAGGAGATGTTAATAGATGGTATAATATTAAACAAAACGAATTGTAGTATCGCAATAATCATTAATAATAACAAAAAAGAGGAAACAATATGTTTCCTCTTTTTTGTTATTATTAATGATTGTAAAGTTGTTGTATTTACAAATTATACAATCAAACTCGACAATATTGTCATTTAGACAAAAGGGAGAGAACTAAATGAAAATTATTTAATCCTAACCAATTTCCCTTTTCCGGTAACTACATCAAGATAATTAGAAACAGGACTTTGTTTATTATGAATAAAAAAATCAATAGTATCTTTTTTAATCTGATCTTTCGGAATACTTATAATCAAGTCAATATTGATAAAATTATCCAATAGTATTTCATTTCCATAAGAGATTTTTCCTTTTGGTAAATACTTGTTGTCAAATTTGAAGACACTATCATTAAAAGTAATTTTATCTTTTTGGATATAAACATTATCTTCTTCAATTAAATAATTATAACGGCCAGTAAGTTTTTCAGTTTTTTGGTTGAAATTGATAAAAAACAAGGTTATTAGTAAAGCAAAATATTTCATAATCGTTTAACTGTATTGATTTATAAACTGCTGCACAACAGCATCGGTATTTTCATGACGTTTCTCTTTCTCCAAAACTGTCGGCGGAGCGCTTCTTTCCAAACAATCTTTTACGGCACAAGTTTCACAAGTTACACCAACAATTCGTTTCACCAAAGGTTTTCCGTCAATGAATTTGAATTTCTTTTTCATTGTTGGATTAATTAAAATTCCAACAGATATACTTCTAATATAATTTTCTGCAAAAGGATCTTTTGTAGCCGATGAAAAAACCAAATATTCGTTCCCACTATTGGCGTAGCTCGAAATTTGAGCATCAAAAAAATGAGATTTATTTTGTTTAATAGCTTCGTCGATTGTTTTTACCGAAACCCATCTTCTGCAATAATGTTCGTTCGTTTCGTTGGCGTGCGGTTCCTGCTGATGCGTAATGTGTAATTCTTTATTTATCTGATAAAAATCAGAACCGATTTTGTGCGACAATCTTAAAAAGAATAAATTTTTCAGCTGAAAATCTTTTGGTAATAAATTAGTCAATCGCTGATAAAATGATTCAGGCGAAACTTCAAAACTTTCAATTAACTGAACAAATTCCTCCGGTTTCGGATTTTCATTTTCTAAAAATAAATTGATTTTATCAACCACTAATTTTCTCGGCAATAACAAAGCGCCCGCAAAATAAGAAGCGTAAAAATTATGTAAAACCTGATCGAAATTTTCAAACTTAATCCAGCTGAAAGTCAGCAAACGATCGGATATTTTTAAATAATTATAAGCAATTTCTTTGGCTAAAATAAAAGCTTTTTGCGGAGCATCGAGTTCTGTAGAAAGCAATAAAGTCTTGCTTTTCGGAACATAAATCGAACGCAAATCATCTAAAGCTTCCTGATCTGTAAAAGCAATTTCTTCAATTTTATATTCGTATTCTTCTTTTAGAATATCTTCTAATTCTTCAATACTAATTTTAGAATCCAGATTAATCTGAAATGACTTCGAAAACGAAATTACTTTTTCTTCTAAATCTTCAAAATAATTGCTGTGCGCTTCCTGATACGAACGCAAAGCCGCCAAAAAGAAACTTTCTCGGCTTAAATTATAATGCTGTGCAATTTCTATTATTGTACTAATAAACGCATTGACTTTGGCTGGAGCATTGGCAATAATATCAATTAAATCCGCTTCCTGAATCCCGAAAAGCTCTAACGGAATCTCTTTTAAAATTCCGGATTTCAGGATTTCGCCAATCGGAGCGAGGTTGTTATCGAGTTTTAAGGACACCATTTGGTCGTAAGTCACGTCCAGATGCTTGCATAAAAGCAAAATTTTATCCGCTTTGGGGTATTTTTTTCCTTTTTCAATCTCGTTTAAATACGATTTTGAAAGATTAGTCAGTTTGGCCAAACCAAAAAGAGACAAGCTTTTTTGCGTACGAACTTGTTTCATTTTTAGCCCAAAAATCAGCTTTATATAGTCTTTTTCAATATCCATAATCCAAATGTAAGTAATCTAAAAATAATCGCCAAAAAAATATTTTTAAAATTTAGCGAACGTTCGCTTGTTTTGTAAAAAACTTTTTTATAACATTGTATCGTTGAAACTTATTAATTATGAATTAGTTATGATTGATGTGTTTTTAACGAAATGAAAATGATAACAGAAAATCTGTTTTGTAAATAAAAAATTAAAATCTGCAGCTATGAAAAACCAATTAGAAATCACTGAAATGGCTATAGAATTCCTGGCCGACAAAAAGCTTGCTTATCCAAAAATCTGGACAGAAGAAGCCACTGCGTTTATTATCGAATTGCATAAAAAATTCGAATCGCAAAGAAAATTACTGCTTTTACAAAGAGAACAGAAACAAGTCACTTTTGATCAGGGAATTATGCCGGTTTTTATTCCAGAAACCAAAAGCATCAGAGAAGGTAATTGGACAGTTGGAGAAATTCCGAAAGATTTATTAGACCGAAGAGTAGAAATTACTGGGCCAGTAGATCGCAAAATGATTATCAACGCGTTAAATTCTGGAGCAAAAACTTTTATGGCCGATTTTGAAGACAGCACTTCGCCAACCTGGCAAAACCTGATGGACGGACAAATGAATTTGATTGATGCCGTTAATAAAACCATCACGTTTACGGATTTGGTGAAGCAGAAATCCTATCATTTGAACGAAAAAATCGCAACGCTGATTGTGCGTCCGAGAGGTTTGCATCTTCCTGAAAAACATGTTTTAATTGAAGGAAATGAAGTTTCGGGTTCTTTGGTAGATTTTGGATTATATGTTTTTCATAATCATAAAAGACTTTTGGAAAACAATTCCGGGCCGTATTTCTACATTCCGAAATTGGAACATTATCTGGAAGCAAGATGGTGGAATACTGTAATTGATTTTACAGAAGATTATCTAAATCTGAAACGAGGAACCATAAAAGTGACTGTTTTAATTGAAACCATAACAGCAAGTTTTCAGCTGGATGAAATCATTTATGAATTGAAAGAACATATCGTGGGCTTGAACTGCGGACGTTGGGATTATATTTTCTCTTACATTAAAAAGTTTAGAAAAAATCCAAAATTCATTGTTCCGGATCGCGATCAGGTAAATATGACTTCGCCTTTTATGAATGCGTATTCAAATCTGGTAATTCAGAGATGTCATAAAAGAGGAATTCATGCGATTGGCGGAATGGCAGCTCAAATTCCGATTAAGAATAATGAAGAAGCTAATGCCATCGCTTTCGCGAAAGTGAAAACCGATAAAGAGCGTGAAGTTCGAAATGGTCACGACGGAACCTGGGTAGCGCATCCGGATTTAGTAGCAATAGCAAAAGAGATTTTTGATAAAGGAATGCCAACGCCAAATCAAATTCATATTAAAAGAGAACATCGAAGAATCACAGAAGCCGATTTGATTGAACCGCCAATTGGTTTAATCACAGAAAACGGTGTTCGAAAAAACATCAATGTAGCGGTTTTATATCTGGCTTCATGGTTGAACGGACAAGGCGCAGCAGCGCTTCATAATTTGATGGAAGATGCTGCAACTGCCGAAATTTCAAGATCGCAATTGTGGCAATGGCTTCAGAATAAAGTGGTTTTGGATAATGGACGAAAATTAGATTTGGCGTATTATCATGAATTGGCTTTAGATGAATTCAGAAAAATCAAGGAAGAATTAGGAGAAGAAAATCATGAAAAACAGCAGTTTCCATTAGCCGAAAAATTGCTGGAAAGATTGGTTGTAAATCTGCATTTTGTGGATTTCTTAACGATTCCTTGCTATAAATATTTATAAGAAAAAAAAATCTGCTTGATCTGCTAAATCTTCGGGCGAATAATTTTTTCACGCAGATTTAGCAGATCAGGCAGATAAAATGAGAACGAAAAGATTTACGCAGATCTTCTTAAAACTATTTAAGTCCGGTTAAAACTGATAACTGAGACTGAAAACTATAAACTATAAACTTTACTAACCACTTTAACTTAAACTATACTTATGAAAACAACAGAAGACAGAATTCAGGAATTGATTAACGATTGGATTACGAACCCGAGATGGAAAGGTGTTGAACGTCCTTACACTGCGAGTGAAGTAGTAACACTTCAAGGGTCTTATAAAATTGAGCATTCTATTGCCAAAATGGGTGCGGAGAAATTATGGAGAAAGTTAAAAAGTCAGGATTATGTTGCGGGTTTGGGGGCGTTGACTGGAAATCAGGCGATTCAGGAAGTCGATGCAGGTTTAGAAGCAATTTATTTAAGCGGATGGCAGGTTGCTGCTGATGCAAATCTGGCAGGAGAAATGTATCCTGACCAATCGCTTTATCCTGTAAACAGCGTTCCGATGGTGGTAAAAAAGATAAACAACGCTTTATTGCGTGCTGATCAGATTCAGACTGTAAATAAAATTGAAGATAAAAAAGATTATTTAGTTCCGATTGTGGCTGACGCCGAAGCTGGTTTTGGCGGAAACCTAAATGCTTTCGAATTAATGAAATCTATGATTGAAGCCGGAGCTTCTGGAGTTCATTTTGAAGATCAGTTAAGTTCTGCTAAAAAATGCGGGCACTTGGGCGGAAAAGTTTTGGTTCCGACTCAGGAAGCGATCAACAAATTAATTGCAGCGCGTTTGGCTTCAGATGTTATGGGGGTTTCAACTTTAATTGTTGCGAGAACAGATGCCGATGCTGCTAATTTGCTAACAAGCGATGCCGACCCAAGAGATAGAAAATTTTTGACTGGAGAAAAAACGACAGAAGGTTTCTTTTATGTAAAAAACGGAATCGAGCAGGGAATTGCGAGAGGTTTGAGCTACGCACCATACGCCGATTTAATCTGGATGGAAACCAGCAATCCCGATTTAGATTATGCGAGAAAGTTTGCAAAAGCAATGAAAAAAGAATTTCCAGACAAAATGTTGGCATATAATTGTTCGCCATCTTTTAATTGGGCAGCAAAATTATCAGTTGCCGAAATGGAAACGTTTAGAGAAGATTTGGCCGAAATGGGATATAGTTTTCAATTCATTACTTTAGCAGGTTTCCATGCTTTGAATACAAGTATGTTTGAATTGTCTAAAGCCTACAAAGAGCGCGGAATGGCAGGTTATTCTGAATTGCAGGAACGTGAATTTGCTTTACAGAAAAACGGATTCAGAGCTGTAAAACATCAAGCTTTTGTGGGAACTTCTTATTTCGATGCTGTACAAAATACGGTAATGCTAGGAAAATCAGCAATAACGGCAATGGAACATTCTACAGAGGTTGAGCAATTTTAATTCTTTTTTTTACCATTAAGATATTAAGAAAGTTAAGCTTTATATTCTTAAAAAAATAAGAAAGATTAAGTCTAGCTTAATGAATCTTAATGTCTTAATGGTTTAATTTTACTTTTTCAAAAGTCTTGCTTTCATTTTGCTGAAGAATTCTGGTGTTACACCAATGAAAGAAGCGATTTGTTTTTGAGGAACTTTGTGTACCAATGTTCCGTATTTTTTAGTGAATTTTTCGAAACGTTCTTCGGCAGGCAAGCTTAAATTGTCCATTAATCTTTGTTGATTAGCGACTAAAGAATTTTCAATTAGAATTCTAAAAAAGCGCTCCAGCTTCGGAATTTCAAGATACAATTGCTCTTGATTTTCTTTAGATAAAGAAACGACTTCTGCTTCTTCTAAAACTTCAATAAAAAGCTGTCCTGGTTTTTGCGAAAAATAACTGTACATATCGCTCATCCACCAGCCTTCGCAAGCAAAAGAAAGAACGTGTTCAACAATATTATCGTTGATATTGAAACTTCTTAAAATGCCTGAATTTACAAAATAGGAGTGTTTGCAAACTTCGCCAGCGTTTAATAAAAGCGTTTTGGCTTTATAAGTGTTTGTTTCTAATTTAGATAAAAAAAGTTCTTGTTCTTCTGGAGTGAGAGAAACGTGTTTAGCAATGTTTTCTAATATTAATGCCATTATTTTTTATCGTCAATTAAAGTGAATGAAGTAGCGATAAATCGGTTTCCTTTGATTTCTCCCGTAACAGAAGCTTTTCTGATGGCGTTGCAAAATCCATCTTTAGCATGAGCGTCGCCGTGTTCGTCAATTTTTGTTCCATCAACAAAATAGGATTTTCCATCAATACGAACGGCTAAATCACAACTTTCACCTTTCAGACCGAATTGGCATTCTCCACATGAAGCTTCAACGATGGTTGGATTGTTAAATTTCTTTTTGCTTTGCGCTTGTACTGCAATTCCAATAAAAAGGAATGTTGCTAATAATATATTTTTCATAGTTAAGAATTTACAGTTATTAATTTTGCCGTTTCTTTGGCGCGCTCTGTTACTTCTTTAATTGGCGTTGAAAGTGTATCGTGACTTAAAACAACTCCCATTCTTCGGTAAGGTCTGGAAGTTGGTTTTCCGAAAATTCTGAAATCAGTTTTTGGTAAAGCAGCTACTTTTTCAATTCCGGTAAAAGTTGGATTTGTAGAATCTTCTGATGCTAAAATTACGGCACTTGCCCCAGCTTTTTCTAAAGTGATTTCGAAAATTGGAAGACTTAAAATGGCTCTTAAATGCAATTCAAATTCGTTGAAATTTTGTGTTCCGGCCAAAGTTACCATTCCGGTATCATGCGGACGCGGAGAAAGTTCAGAGAAATAAACGCCTTCTTTAGTCAGGAAAAATTCAACACCAAAAAGTCCCGCGCCTCCAAGAGCTTCTGTAATTTTTTCGGCCATATCTTGAGCTTCGTATAAGTCTTTTTCAGAAACTAAAGCCGGCTGCCAGCTTTCCTGATAATCGCCACGTTCTTGTCTGTGTCCAATTGGAGCGCAAAACAAAGTTGGATTATTATTTTGAGTAATCGTCAAAAGTGTAATTTCAGAATGAAAATCTACAAAGGCTTCTACAATTACTTCGATTACATCACCACGCGAACCTGCAACGCCATATTGCCATGCTTTTTCTATATCACTTTCTGTTTTGATTGTTGATTGTCCTTTTCCTGATGAAGACATCAAAGGTTTTACAACGCATGGAATTCCAACTTCCTGAACGGCTTTTTGAAGTTCTTCGGCTGAGGTTGCGTATTGATATTTTGCCGTTTTTAAACCTAATTCTTTCGAAGCTAAATCACGGATTGCTTTACGATTCATGGTAAAGTTTGCCGCTTTCGCTGAAGGAACAACGGTGATTCCTTGTTTTTCGTAATCGTAAAAACGTTCGGTGCGAATGGCTTCTATTTCGGGAACGATAAAGTCAGGTTTATGTTTGGCTACGATTCGGTCAAGCGCTTCGCCGTCGAGCATATTAATGACTTCAAAACCGTGTGCGACTTGCATAGCTGGTGCATTTTCGTAACTGTCAACTGCAATTATGGTTTGTCCGATTCGTTGTGCGGCAATGACAAATTCTTTGCCTAATTCGCCTGAACCTAGGAGTAGTATTTTCATTTTGTTTGATTTAAAGTTTGGGTGTTTTGACTCACTTTTACAATTATTAAACTGCTTATGAAAGTTAGAATCATTAATACGAATGACAGAAATAAAATCATTAGTATTGAAAACAAAACTACATATGGAATTTGTGATTTTAATACAACAGATAGTCCATTAATAAATAATCCAATTATGTAAATTGTAAAAAGTGATAGTATGAATTTAGAACTTACTCCAAAAGAAAATTGAGAGCAAGCTTGAAAATAAGTTATTTGATTTAATGAATAGCTTAATTTTTTAGAGGTATTCCAAAAGAGGAAAACAATAAAAAATGGAAAAATGATTCCCCAAAATATTGGATTCCAAAAAAAGCCAAAATCACATATTTGTATACATAAGTCGATGAAAAGGCTTTTTGAAAAAATTAATAATGGAAAAAAAGCACACACAAAAAGTCCAGCAATGACTGCGTGTTTTTGTATGTTGCTTTTTGATTCCATTTAAAATTATTTTGAGAGTAAAGATAAATAAAATGAAATTTATTCTCACGCTGATTTTGGAGATTCGGCGGATTTTAGTTTGATTATTGTATTAATTAACCACACAGTTTGTCATTCCGAGGAACGAGGAATCTCCGCAAGTAGCTCGACAAAGATTGGCTTATTGGAACGGAGTTACTCGCGGAGATTCCTCGTTCCTCGGAATTGTAAAAGTCACTTATTTCGGTAACGGATTTATCATTTCGATTGGCTTTTTTCCATCAATTCCCTGATGTGGCCTTTCGTGATTATAGTAATATAAATATTGTAATAATTCTTCTTTTAGTTCTTCCAAAGAATCAAAATCAGTTTCTCTGAGCAGATCATCTTCAAGAGTTCGCCAGAAGCGTTCGACCTTCCCGTTTGTCTGTGGTCTATAAGGTTTTGTATGTCTGTGAACAATTCCCAATTCCATAAGCATTCTCTCAAAAGGATGGTTATATTTCTGCTGGCTGGTTTTGATTCCAAATTCAGGTCCATTGTCAGATAAAATCTCTTCAAATTTTATCTCATAATGATCGCTTAAGATGTTTAAGCATTTTAATGACGCAAACATAACCGTTAAACTAGTGATGTCTGGGATTAATTCTGCCCAGGCAATCCGGCTGTAGTCGTCAATTATACATACTAAGTACAATTTTCGATTTTCTCCTTTTATGATGCTTTTGCTTAAGTGATGACAATCAATATGACCAAGCTGTCCCATTCTTTCCTTGATTATTTTTTGATGATTCTTTTTAATCTTCGGAGTTAACCTGTTTATTTTATTACGCTTTAAAATATTATAAACTCCTGAATATGAAGGTGTGTTTTTTCCTAATTTTGGCTTTAAGATACTAACAATTTCATATTTGTTGTTTCCTTTTTCCCTTAATTCAATTACTTTTCGTTCTATAAATGGCAGAGGACGTCTTGTCTTGTATTTTGGACCACGCTTCTGAGGAAGCAGATCCAAAGACTTACCGCTCTGCTTATAACGGTTATAATACTTTAAGAAGCTTTTTCTGCAGGTGTCATTTGCCTTGTAAAAATCCATCGCCTTTTTATGCAACGGATGAGTCTTGTTTTTTACTTGCTCATATTCTTTTATTAAAAAACGATACTTCTCTAAATAGTTTCTCTCTAATGTTGAATCCTGACTGTTATTTCTCATCGCAACAAAATTTATTAAAGGTAAATTTTGTTACCGAAATATCTAACCTTTACAGGAATGACAAGATTGTGGGAGTATGAAATGAAATTGTAAACGTAAAAGTTCTTATAAAATCGTTTGCGTGAGGGATAGAAGTGGAAAGCCTACAGCCGTGAGTAACGAACAGGCGAGGACTTGTAGCGGATAGCCCGACCCGGAGGGACACGCCCAAAATAAAAAAGTTCACAAAGATTGGTTTAAAATCTTTGCGAACCTTGCGTATTCCTTTGCGCTCTTTGCGGTAAAAAAATGTTGCGGTTAAATAATATTAATGAAAATGATCTTCTTCAATCTCAAATTCAGCATCTTTTTCCCAGATTTCCATTTCACAGGGTTTACAGTTGAATTTTAATTTATATTCCAATTCTCCCTGTTTCAATACTAATGGTTCTTTTACCTTAACACCAACTATGTCTTTTTGATGTATTGGGCATTTTTTTAATTCGTATTTAATGCAATATTTAGTTGTCATTACACGAGATTTTCCTGGATCCCATTGTAATTCAAAAGCTTTTTCGATTTCGGTAACACCGTGACGTTCGTAGAATTTACGAGCTGTTTTGTTCGAAACGTTGTACATAAAATCCAGTTTCGTTTCTGGATACGGATGCGACGTTTTTACCAATTGATGTTCTTCACGAACGTAATTTGCCAAACGAATTTCTGATAATTGTTCGTAAACATTTCTTCGCATTTCGTTGATTTTTGAAATAGGAAGGAACCAGTTTTGAGAAAACATAATGTTGATTTCATCAGCTGTATAAGGCGTGAAACCTGTTTTTGCTAATTGCGTTTTAATGTTTTCTTCTATAGACTCGCCCGTTTTTGTTTGCTCTTTTGGATGTTCTAAGTTAACAGTACTTACATTTCCATCTTCATCGGTTGCGATTAATTGGAAACCAGTTTCCGTTTCAGTAAGCAATAAAGTGGTGCTTAATTTACGAACGGCACTATCTTCTCTTTCAACAATTTTGATGAAAGCAGCGTCGTTATTTCTATAAATGAAAGTTCCGTCTTTGATTTCTTTTAAAACGTTTGGATATACTTTTCCGTTTTCGGCTTTGTTTACGTAGATTCCGTCGGCTTCATTATTTTCGTTGATGAAACAAAGTCCGTCGCCGTTGTTTAATAATTCGCCGTTTTCGATTTCGTAAGCGTTTCCAACAGTTCGGATTAATTTTCCAATATATTGACCTTTTGATTTTGGGCTTTCCCAAGAACCAATAGAGCTGTGTCTTTCGTTTACGAAATAATCGGTGTAACCACGATTGAAAGTTCTGCTTAAAGTAGAATCAAAAGTATACGTACATTTTCCAGAAGAAGCTTTAGTGTATTTATCGCTTCCCTCTAAAAAGCTGTCTAATTTTTGACGTAAATAAGATACGTTATTTTTTACGTAAGCCACATCTTTTAAACGTCCTTCGATTTTAAAAGAAACAATTCCAGCTTCAATCAAATTCGGAATCTGATCTGAAACGTCTAAATCTTTAATCGAAAGTAAGTGACTGTTTCTGATTAAAGTTTCTCCGTTTCCGTCGATTAAGTTATAGGGTAAACGGCAGTTTTGTGCGCAAGAACCACGGTTCGCACTGCGTTCTCCGTTTGCCACACTCATATAACAGTTTCCGCTAAAAGAAACACATAATGCTCCAGTTACGAAAAACTCTAGCTCAACATCAGCGTGATCGTATATAGTTTTAATTTGATGCAGGTTTAATTCACGTGCTAAAACCACACGTTTGATACCAGCGTCTTTTAAGAATTTAATTTTGTCTGCATCACGATTATTAGCTTGTGTGCTGGCGTGAAGGACGATAGGAGGTAAGTCCATTTCCATAATCGCCATATCCTGAATAATTAGTGCATCTACACCAATATCATATAATTCCCAAATCATGGCGCGGCAAGTTTCTAATTCGTTATCATATAAAATAGTATTGATAACCACAAAAACCTGTGCGTTAAATAGGTGAGCGTATTTTACCAATTCAGCCACATCTTCGATTGAGTTGTTGGCATTTGAACGTGCGCCAAATTGCGGCGCACCAATATATACAGCATCGGCACCACTATTTATGGCTGCGATTCCTCCAATTAAATCTCTGGCAGGAGCTAATATTTCGATTTTCTTCTTCATTTCTAAAACTTTAGACTTTTGTGGTATTCCCGAAAAAAAGTGTGCAAAGGTCTAATAAATTATTCGAGTTTGCTAGTGATGAAGCGATTTTTTTGAATTTGTTAACTTAATATGGAATAATGATAAACGAGATTTTTAATCTAATGCAAAAGAATATCCTGCTGTAAATCCTCCAAAAGATTGCTGAGAAGTTAAGTTTCCATAAAAAGAAAATCCAATTTCTATATTATTTTTTGGGCCTACTGCAAGCCCAAAACCGATTGGAATATGTGCTACTACACCATTTTTTTTCTCATTAACATAGTTTGTATAGGTTTCAAAAGAGCCTATAGAAGCTCCAATACCTGTTTCTACAAAAGGAGCAACCCAAGGAATAGGAGCACAAAGACGAACTTTTGTTCCAAGAAAAAAAGCATTAGTTTCTACTTTGTAACCTTCTGGGTTTTTAATTTTATCTTCATCTGTTGAGGTAAAAATAGCTCCTGCGTATGGCCTTACGCTAAACCATTTCGTTATACCTACTACATATTCTCCTTGTGTATAAAAACCAAAGCCATCTATTACTTCTGGATTTTCTTCTTTATAATGTGATGTACTTGATCCAAAACCTATTGAAGCTTTGATAAATTTGCCCGTAGTTTGAGCTTTTGAATGAGATGAAAATAATACTGTAAAAACAATAGTAATAAAATAGCGTAGAGTTAAGGTCATAATTTTTGGTTTAGTTAAATGGTGCGGCGAATGTAAGATTTATTTTGAAACTTTATAATAAAAAAACCGCCCGATCCGAAGACCAAGACGGTTTTAAAAAAAGCATGAACCAATCGATTAGTTTGCTCTCATTTTAATTTGTGATAAAGTATTTTGAATACCATTTAGTTGTTTTGAAACAACGAAAACCTGACTGTGTTCAAGATGGTTTTCTTCGAGTGCCATTTTATATTTTTCAATTGCTGCCTCTTCACCTGTAATACAGGCATTGATAATGGCTTCAGTATCTCCTCCTGTGAAAGAAGATTTAATATCAATCCATGTTCTGTGTAGAGCTCCAAGCGGACCTCCGCCAGAAGTATCGGTTGATTTTCCGAGTTTATTGATTTCGTCCTGAAGTTCTACAATATACAAGGCTCTTTCGCGTGCATAGTCCAGAAAATCACTTTTCATCGCCAGATTGTCTACATGTTCGGCTGCATTGGTATATCCTAGTTTTCCATCTTCAAGAATTGAAATTAATCCTTCTAAAGTTTTAACCGTTTCTTGTGTGGTTTCATCTGTATGTATCATGACTTGATAGTTTTAAAATTAATACATTACAAAGTTGGCGATTTATAAAGTGTTATGTTTTACAGGATTGCAAATCTGATTTTATAATATTGTAGAATGGGAATTTTGAAACTTATGTTTTTTGTTCTCGCAGATTTAGGAGATCTAAGGGATTTTTTCTTTTGAAAATGAATTTTCTCGTTTTACGGTTTGCGTGAGGGATACGCCCAAAATAGCTTCATAAAAAAACAGCTTAAAGTATAAAAGTGATGAAACTTTTGAACCTTAAGCCGTTTTTAATAAAACTTAGAATATGTTTATGCAGTCAAAGCTTCTTTGATTCTGCGTAATGCTTCTTTTAAAATATCGTTGCTTGTTGCATAAGAGAAACGAATACAGTTTGGATTTCCGAAAGCGTCTCCGGTTACTGTTGCTACGTTTGCCTCAGCTAAGAGATACATAGAAACATCGTTTGCATCTTTAATTTCGTGCCCTTTTAAAGTTTTTCCGAAGAAAGAAGAAACGTCTGGGAATACATAGAATGCACCTTCTGGAACGTTGATTTTTACTCCCGGAATTTCTTTTAATAATCCAACCACTAAATCTCTACGACCGTGGAAAGCCTGAACCATTTCGTTTAATACTTTCGGATCTGCATCTACAGCTGTAATTGTAGCGCGTTGTGCTACAGAGTTTGCACCAGATGTTACTTGTCCCTGGATTTTTGTACACGCTTTTGCGATAAATTCAGGAGCTCCGATGTAACCAATTCTATATCCTGTCATGGCAAATGCTTTTGCAACTCCGTTTACAGTGATTGTTTTTTCTAACATTCCCGGAATTGAACCGATACTGCAGAAAGTTCCTGAGAAATTAATGTGCTCATAAATTTCATCAGCAACTACGTAAATATTTGGGTGTTTTTCTAAAACTTTTGCAAGCGCTGTTAATTCTTCTCTGCTGTAAACAGACCCAGATGGGTTACATGGAGAAGAAAACCACATCATTTTTGTTTTTGGCGTGATAGCAGCTTCTAATTGTTCTGGTGTAATTTTGAAATCTGTTTCTACAGAAGTTGGCACTTCAACCGGAACTCCGCCAGAAAGTTTTACGATTTCGAAATAAGAAACCCAGTATGGTGCCGGTAAAATAACTTCGTCACCGTCGTTTAACATTACTTGTGCAATGTTGTATAAAGATTGTTTTGCTCCTGTAGATACTACGATTTGAGATGGTTTGTACTCTAAATCATTGTCTCTTTTGAATTTTCTGCAGATAGCCTCTTTTAATTCTAAATAACCATCTACTGGAGAATACGTACTGTAATTTTCGTCGATTGCTTTCTTTGCAGCTTCTTTGATAAAGTCTGGTGTGTTGAAATCTGGTTCACCTAAACTTAAACTGATAATGTCTTTTCCTTGTGCTTTTAATTCTCTTGCCAAAGCGGCCATTGCTAATGTTTGCGAAGTTGCAAGGTTGTTGATTCTGTCCGAAAGAATATGATTCATTATAAAAATTTTGAATGTCCTTAATTTGCTGCGCCTATTAAGGAAGGTTAATTATTAATAGATTTTTTTTAGTTTTTTATGCTAATTCTGGCTTCATTCCCAATTCACGTAAATGCTTAAAGTGAGCAATAACGGCACTTCGCATTGTTTTATATTCATAATATGGTAAGTTGCACTCTTTTGCTGTTTCCTTTACGATTTGTGCAATTTTCCCATAATGAATGTGACTGATATTTGGAAAAATGTGATGTTCGATTTGATGATTTAATCCGCCTGTGTACCAGTTTACGATTGCGTTTTTTGGTGCAAAATTAGTTGTAGTGTACAATTGGTGAACGGCCCATGTATTGTCCATTTCTCCTAATTCGTTTGGAGAAGGATTTGTAGTGTGATCTACAACGTGTGCTAATTGAAATACAATACTTAAGATTAATCCGGCTGTATAATGCATTGCAAAAAATCCTATTAGAACTTTCCACCACGTAATTCCAATTAAAATTGGTAAAACAATCCAGATTGAAACATAGATCATTTTAGTAATGATTAATGTTGTCCAAAGAATTTTTGGATTTTTTGGTTCACCATAAGATAGTTTTCTTTTAAGGTAATTACGCATTTGCTTAAAATCGGTTGTTAAAGCCCAATTGAAAGTTAATAATCCGTATAAGAAAACAGAATAATAATGCTGAAAACGATGAAAACTATACCATTGAGCATGTTCTGTAAAACGAATAATTCTTCCTGCATCCAGATCTTCGTCATGTCCGGGAATATTGGTGTAAGTATGATGAAGTACATTATGTTGTACCTGCCAGTTGTAAACATTTCCGGCCAAAACATAAATTGTTCCGCCCATAAATTTATTGATCCAGCTTTTGTTTGAATACGAACCGTGATTTCCGTCGTGCATTACGTTCATTCCAACTCCGGCCATTCCAACTCCCATTACTACAGAAAGTAACAGCATTAGCCAAAAAGGCATATCAAGAGTAAGAATTAAAAAATAAGGAGTTAGAAAAACTGCAAATAGAATAACAGCTTTTAAGTGTAATTTCCAATTTCCGGTTTTCTGAATATTATTCTCCTTGAAGTAATTGTTTACCCGAGAATTAAGTGTTCTGAAAAACTTCAGATTGTCTTGCCTTGCAAAAGTTGGAGCGGTGTTATTCATAATTATTTTAAATAGATTTCAAAGGTAATTATTATAAATTTTCAATTTGCAAAATTGAGTTAAATATTTCAATCGTAAAGTAGTACTTTTGTTAAAAATTTACAGCAATGGATGAGATATTGAAATATTTTCCCAATTTGACGGAACTTCAAATAGAACAATTTCAAAAATTAGACTTTTTATACCACGATTGGAACGAGAAAATTAATGTTATTTCGCGTAAAGACATTGATTCATTATACACAAAACACATTTTACATTCGTTAGGAATTGCCAAAATCATGAAATTTGAACCCGGAGCAACAGTTTTGGATGTTGGAACAGGCGGTGGTTTTCCCGGAATTCCGCTTGCGATTCTTTTTCCTGAAACCCGTTTTTATTTAATTGATGTTATTGCCAAGAAGATAAAAGTGGTTCAGGGAGTTGTGGATGCATTAGAATTAAAAAATGTAAAAGCAGAACAAAAACGTGCAGAATTGGTAAAAGGAGATTTTGATTTTATAGTAAGCCGTGCCGTAACCAATATGCCTGATTTTGTTTCCTGGATTAAAGATAAAATCAAAAAACAGCATAAGCATACTTTAAAAAATGGAATTCTATATTTAAAAGGCGGAGATCTAGCCGAAGAATTAAAAGATTTTCCAAATGCGACTTTATACGATTTGGCAGAAATATTTGAGGATGAATTTTTTGAAACTAAAAAAGTGGTTCATCTTCCTTTAAAATTTAAACCTTAAACTGATATAAAATAAATAACCCGAAAAGAATTCTTTCCGGGTTATTTTTTGAATTAATAGTTTTTACTATTAAGATGCCTTTCTTGAGAAATCTAAAAAAGGATTTGCTTTTATATTTAAATTATCAATAAAGTTGTGAATGGCATTTTCTGATGCTTCTTTGCTGTAATTGAATTCAGAATCAAAGAAAAACTCACGAGAGATTACAGGCTCATTTGATGAATCATAAACAGCTTCATCTGTTTCATCCAATTCAGCATTTTTATAAGGACACGGATACAACTGAATTAACTTTTCTACAGTTTCTATAAACCATTTATCAAATTTTCTCTTTTTTGGAGTAATGTGACGAGCAAGTAAAGCTAATCCGATAATTTCGCTTTGTAAAAAGTATGAACCTTTTCTGTATCGTACATCAATCATTCTAACATTCATTAGGGCGATCCATAATGCTCCGTTTACCGAGCCGGCTGCCGATATTTCAAGATCGGTATCAAATAATAAAGGGTTTGTTTGTTCACGATTATTTATAGAACACCAAAGCGCTTCGATACGTTTTTGAATATCGTTTACTTCATGGCTGTAACCTGTAAAACGCCAATATACCCATTCTAAAAGTGCTGCAGTTAATCCCATTGAAGCTTTATGATTAATCTGCATTAAAGTTTTTTCTAAACTTTCTCCTTCTTCTAAAGGATCAAGAAGCTGATTAATTTTCTTTTTAGTCCATTTAAAATCGATGGGATGTCCAATACTTTTTGATTCCATTATTACATTAGGAACATTGTTTAAATTTCTCATATTTTTTAATTTGTTTATCCTGATTAATTTGTAATTATTTACAGGGACAAATTTAGAGTGATGTCTCTTTTTAGAGTGGAACAAGAAGTTTTTAAAATATCAAAATATGTTTTTTTGACAATGTATGTTGTTGATAATTAGATATATAAGAAAAGTACTACAATTTTTGTATAACGCATTGTGTATTAAATATGATGTGTCTTATTTGGTAATGTAAGTGGAAGATTAATAGAAGATTATCTTGCATTATATATATAGAATCAAAAAGCAAAATCCGTAAGTTTCATTTGAAACTTACGGATTTTTTATAATCTAAACTCTAAACTCAGATTAACCTAAAAACGGATATCTGTAATCTTCTGGAGTTACAAAAGTTTCTTTAATAGTTCTTGGAGAAGCCCAACGCAATAAGTTCAATGCAGAACCTGCTTTATCGTTAGTTCCAGAAGCTCTTGCTCCACCAAATGGCTGCATACCTACAACAGCTCCAGTTGGTTTGTCATTGATGTAGAAGTTGCCAGCAGAGTTTTGCAATTTAGTAGTCGCTACTTCAATAGCATAACGATCCTGGCTGAAAACTGCTCCAGTTAAAGCGTACTCAGAAGTAGTATCAACTAATTCTAAAGTCTCTTCCCATTTAGCATCTTCATAAACATAAAGAGTGATAACTGGTCCAAACAACTCAGTTTCCATTGTAGTATATTTTGGGTTTGTCGTTACAATAACCGTTGGCTCAATAAAGTAACCTTTAGATTTATCGTAATTACCACCAACGATAATTTCAGCGTCAGGATCTTTTTTAGCCTGGTCGATATAACTAGCTAATTTATCAAAAGAACCTTCGTGAATAACTGCCGTAATAAAGTTTCCGAAATCTTCCGGAGAACCCATTTTCATAGATTTCACGTCAGCAATTAATTGTTCTTTTACAGCTGGCCATAAACTTTGTGGGATATAAGCTCTCGAAGCAGCAGAACATTTTTGACCTTGGAATTCAAAAGCACCACGGGTAATTCCGGTAACTACTTGTTTTACGTTTGCGCTTGGGTGAGCGATGATAAAATCTTTTCCACCAGTTTCTCCAACGATTCTTGGATACGTTTTATAATTGTGGATATTTGCACCAATTTTAGCCCAGATATCTTTAAATACGTGAGTTGAACCTGTAAAGTGAACACCAGCAAAATCACGGCTTGCTAAAACAGTATCAGTAATCATTAAAGCATCTCCAAAAACTACGTTGATAACGCCGTCTGGAACTCCAGCTTCTTTGAAAACATCGATAATAATTTTTGCAGAAAATACCTGGCTGTCACTTGGTTTCCAAACCACAACGTTACCCATCATAGCAGCACTAGCAGGAAGGTTTGCAGCGATAGCAGTAAAGTTGAATGGAGTAATAGCGTAAACAAAACCTTCTAATGGTCTGTATTCTACACGGTTCCAAACAGAAGAATCTGATTTTGGCTGATCGTTGTAGATTTGAGTCATGAACTCAACATTGTATCTTAAGAAGTCGATTAATTCGCAAGAAGAATCGATTTCTGCCTGATGAATATTTTTAGATTGACCAATCATTGTTGCAGCGTTGATACGAGCTCTGTATGGTCCGGCGATAAGTTCAGCAGCTTTTAAGAAAATAGCAGCACGCTGTTCCCATGCCATGTTTGCCCATTTTTTTCTAGCTTCAAGCGCAGTAGCAATCGCTTTTTCGATATGTTGTTTTTCAGCTAAATGATACTTTCCAACTACATGTTGGTGATCATGAGGAGCTGTAATATTTCTTGTATTTCCAGTTTTGATTTCTTCACTTCCAATATATAAAGGAACATCGATCTGAGAGTTCCACATTGTAGTGTAAGCTGCCTGAACAGCTGCTTTTTCTGGTGAGTTCGGTGCGTAGCTTTTTACAGGCTCGTTTACCGCTTTTGGTACATGAAAAAATCCTTTAAGCATGTTATTTAAATTTGTGAATTAGACAATTTAAAGTTAGACGATTTGTTTTGTTACGAATAATCTAACGCTGCACAAAAGTACAAAGGATAAATTAATAAATTGACAATTTTATGATTAAGATAACGATAAAAGCTATAGATGTAGACTATATCTTAATTTAATGCAAAAGGAGCACACATTCTAAAAGTAGGTACAATTACTTTGAATGTTTTCGTTGTAGTAAAATTGATCATATTGAAATGACCTTTCATTGCGCCATAAGGAGACGATAATAAACAGCCTGAACTGTAAGTATGGTTTTCGCCAGGTTTTAAAACTGGTTTTTTGCCTATTACACCTTCACCATCTACAACTTCTAAATCATTTAGAGAATCAAAAATTTCCCAATGGCGAGAAGTTAATTGTACAGAATCTTTACTATGATTTTCGATCGTAACTACGTAGCTAAAAGCAAAATGAATCTTGTAGTTTTTGAAGTATGTACCTTCAAAACTAGTCAAAACAGATATTTTTATGCCTCGTGTAATTTGAGAAACCATACTAACGCCGTATATATGTGAGTGTTATAGAGGCAAAGCTACAAAAAAAAATCGTTTAATCTAAAACCTTAACATTGTTTTAATTGACTATATTGATAGAGTTTGCATTTCCTTTTCCGATTACACGCTGATAACGGTCTGTAGCTTCTTTGTAATACACCAAGATGGTGTACTCGTTTTCAGTCTGATAAAAGTTTCCGTCAATGGCATTTTCAAAATCAACAACTCCTTTTTTATCTGCAACTGTGTATTGAAAATTTGTAAAACCTTGCTTAATCATAATGGCTTTTTCAAAAACTCCTTTATCATTATTGTAGTCCATTTTATATTCTGGAGAAAGACTGTAGTTATTAAACATTCCAGAAATATAAATGTCTTTGTTCATTCTAAAAGCAGGAGCAGAGAGTGTAAAATAAACCCAAGCATAATCGGCTTCAATATCGTTGTTAGAACCGTTGATGTTCTTTACCACAAAGTTTCCGTTTACATCTTCATAATTCGTATAAATCTGATTTCCTCTTGCGGCGTTAGTGTACAGAAACGAATTGTAAATATCATTGTTAGAGCCTACTTTGGCTACATTATTACTGGCGGCTCTAATGTCTTTATTTTCAAAATATAAAAATTCGTTTCCACCCCAAAACTGGGTCTCTTTGTCATATTTATAAATCAGCTGGTTCCCAATTGTGTATTGAGGAACAATGTTCTTTATTTCGGTATGAAAGTTTCCGTTTTGCAGTAAAAGCACTTTTACATTTTGCAGCGGAGTTTGAAAAACAATATCATTAGACAGAATCGTAAATTCTATGTTCTGTTTGTAATCAATATTACTTAAGTTTCGGCTTCTTTTTACTAGTGCTCCAACAGTACAATGGTTTTCATATAAAATGAATTTTCTCGAGAAAACAACTTCTCGGTCTTCATTTAGAATTCGCAGCATATAATTCCCTGAAAGCTTCAATAATTGTGTAAACTGATTTGGAAAAGAAAGTCTATAATGTGTATAAACTTGCAGTGTATTAAACGAATTAGAAAAATCGGTAATCCTCTGATTATCCATTCCAAGAATATAGTCCGTTTTTGGAATTTGCGTTGGAATCCAATTATAATCGCAATGAATAACTTCAAAGTAATAATTGGCTTCATTGCCAAACAAATCATCAAATTGAAAGGTAAATGCTGAACCTAATTCGAAAATGGGCGGAACATTACTGCCATTCTGAATAAACGAAACGGTTTTAATATTATAAGGAGGATCTATTTCTTTCTCTTGAGCTTTCGCTAAAGTGAAAATAAAAAGAAAAATAAAGCTTGTAAATAAAAATTTCGGCATCTTAAAATATTGTAAGATTGTAAATATAACAATTTTATGTAACGAAAAAGATGCCGTTCTATTGGATTTAACGATTAATTTCCTAAAATATATTCTAAGTTGCCTTCAATTTCATCATTGATATAACTTTCTTCTAAAAGCGAGTCAGACAATAATTTTTTGTTTTCCTGTAGTTTGATGATTTTTTCTTCAACCGTATTTTTAGAAATAAAACGGATCACATTTACTTTATTCATTTGCCCAATTCTGTGCGCACGTGCAACACCTTGTTTTTCTGCGAAAGGATTCCACCAAGGGTCTAAGAATAAAACATAAGAAGCCTTTGTAATATTCAAGCCAACACCTCCCGCTTTAAGCGAAATAAAGAATAACAGCGGATTTTCTTTTTCTTGAAACATTTTAACCTGCTGCTCCCTCTTATCTGCAGGAGTTTCGCCTGTAATTTCGCAGAAATCTATTTTGTTTTCCTTACACCAATCGGTATAAAAATTTAAATTGGTAACAAACGAACTGAAAATGATGACTTTCTGTTTTGCTTTTACTAAGTTTTCAAGATAATTGGTAACCGCAATATATTTTCCAGAATCAATTTCAGATTCTTGATCGACCATTTTTGGGTGGTTACTCAATTGTCTCAGCTTCATCAAAGTATTAATAATGTTGATTTTGTCTGGTCCAGAACCATCAGTTTTAAGCAAGAAATTACGAGCCTTAGATTTCTCTTTCTCGTATAATTTCTCTTGTTCGGGATCCATGTCGCAGTAATAAATCTGCTCTGTCAATTCTGGTAAATCTTTTAGAACCTGTTCTTTGGTTCTTCTTAAAATATAAGGAGCGATAAGATTTTTTAATTCTGCTAAAACTTCTTCATTTTGCTTTTTCTCAATCGGATTTTTGAAATTTTCCATAAAAAAAGCATAACTGCCCAAAATCTCAGGATTGATAAACTGCATTTGTGACCATAAATCGTCAAGCGAATTTTCGATCGGTGTACCGCTCAGAGCAATTTTATGTCCTGTACTGATTTTATTTATAGCTTTAAAAATCTTAGAATTTTTGTTTTTGATGTATTGACTTTCGTCCAAAATCAAATAGCGGAAATCGTATTTTTCTAAAATAGATATATCTCGATGAATGATGCTGTAGCTTGTAAAAATCAAATCGGTCGAATTGATTCTGCTCGCTAGCATTTTTCTGTCATTACCCACATATTGCATTTTCGAAAAGTGCGGCGTGAATTTTCCAGCTTCATTAAACCAGTTAAAAACCAACGAAGACGGAAGAACGATCAAAGCTTTTAATGGTTCTCTTTCAATCGTAGTTTCGTTGGCAAACAAATCAAAATTGGTGGTTTTGGTTGTAAAGCCTAATTGTTCTTGTACAGAAACCAAAACAGACAAAGTTTGCAGTGTTTTTCCAAGTCCCATGTCATCAGCCAAACACGCGCCCATATTGGAATTGAAATGTCCTAAAAGCCATTTTACGCCATCAATTTGATACGGTCTTAAAGTTGCTTTTATTAAGTCGGAACCAGTAAACTCAGCTTGATGAATTTGATCTAAATCACTGTCAATTTCTGAAATTCCGTCTAAAGCCGTAAAATTGCTTTTGCGCAACAAAAGAACGCCATTTTCTATTTTGGCTAATTTTGCCAGCGAACCGTATTTGCTGAACCATTCTAGCGGAATCAAAAAGTAGTTTCCGTCAGGCAAAGCAAAAAGCCTTTCTTTGCTTTTTATGTTTGGAATAATTTCGCTGAAATTGATTTTATAATTTCCAACGGTAATTATTATTCTAATGTCGAACCAATCACCAGCAGTTTCTTTTGAAGCAGAAATGGTATAGTTTTCCGTAATGATTTCTTTGCTTTCCAGTTTTAGGTTGTCAATAGTAAAACCTAAATTTTTCAGTTCTTCTTTATGATCAATAATCAGCTGAACATTGATGAAAGGATCTGTGTTTTCAGCTTCTGAATTTAATCCAAATAATTCGTTTTTGATTTTGGTTAAACCAATTCCATTTAATTTTTCGATATATGAACTTTCGTCAGGATTTCTTTTAAATTGAATTATTTTAGGTTCATTGGCAATACTGAAATCTACAAAAGAATGTGTCTTTTTAGTTTTGCTCGCATCAAATGAATATCCGTTATAATCAAAATAAAGATTAAGATAATAGCAGTTTTTAAAGAAGTCATGAATAGGCTGAATCGTGCAGGAAATGATTTTGTCACGAAGTTCAATCTCAAAACCTGTCGCTTCTATGTCAATTTTTTTTGCGATTTGAGGAATAAAGCTCTTGAAGTAATCATCAACTAATTTTGATGGTATTTCAATAGATTTTTTCTTTAAAAAAGGCATAAGTTTTTTAGAGTTCAACTCTTTTAATTGCCCCAATTTTTTATTGATAATCAGCCAGCCTGGTTCGTCTAAAAGAATGTCAACTTTGCTGTCCATTGGAGGGAAAATAGTTTCATTTTCCTTTAAAGATAAAGTATAAGTAATGCCTTCTGGATGTTTGTCAAACTGAATCTGCGGTTCAAAATCAAGCGGGTCGATGCTGACTCTTGAGCGGTAAAAATCTTTTTCAGGTCCAAGATTTAAAGACAGAGGAAATTGTTCTTTTACAATCAAATCATAAAACGAACTTAAATTGAATTTTAAATGTTGACGAATGGCAAATTCAATTTTTGAATCTTTTTGTAAGTCAGCAATTGTTTTAGCTGACTTAATTTTAGCTCCGAACTTTTTAAAAATAAATTCAGGTTTAAGAGAATCACAAGCTGTTAATATTCTTTTTGAGTTGGAATCTAAATTATCAAAAGTGATTCCGAAACTTTCAAGTACATCAGGACTTGCTTTTTTGTCTAAATATTTGATTTCACTAGTATTCTCAACGATGTAGGCGGTTGGAATATAGACATTCAGATTTTTTTCCAAACTGATGTCAAAACAGAACTGAAATGATTTTGTAGGTTCCAAGATTTAGGGATTTGGTTAGGCTTGTAATTTAGATTTGGGCAAAAAAATAAAAGGAGTTTTCAAATTATTACTATTTTGAAAACTCCTTTTAAATGAACTTATATCACTTATATGGTGAAAAGATTAGTTTTCCTGTTTAAAGCAAAGCGGAATAATCTCGCCTTTTGCTAAACAGTATTTTTCAACCAATTCTGGTGCAATTTTGTTAGTGTAATCTTCTTCGATCACAATAAAACCAATACTTCTTAATTTATCGAAATAATCGCGTCCGTAAACACGAACGTGATCGTATTGTCCGAAGATTTTAGCGCGTTCTTTCTGATCTGTAATCGAATCATCTGCAAAAGTAACTTCACGAGATAAATCCTGAGGAATTTGAAGAATCGCCATTCCGCCTGGTTTTAAAACTCTGTATAATTCCTGCATTGCTTTTGTGTCGTCTGGAATGTGCTCTAAAACGTGATTGCATAAAATAACGTCGTATTCGTTGTCTTTGAAAGGCAAATTACAGATATCTGCTTTTACATCAGCCAATGGCGAAAGTAAGTCAGTTGTGGTGTAATCTAAGTTTTTTTGCTTACGGAATCTTTTATAAAAAGCTTGTTCTGGAGCAAAATGCAATACTTTTTTTGGCGCTGTAAAAAAATCGGTCTGATCGTTTAAATACAGCCAAAGTAAACGGTGTCTTTCTAAAGAAAGTGTACTTGGCGAAAGCACATTATTACGCTGTTTTCCGTATCCGTAAGGCAGAAAAGATTTAAAGCTTTTTCCATCGATTGGATCGGTATATTTATCTCCTCTCAAAGAGAAAGCTAAAATTGGACGCGCCACATAACTCAAACGAATTAATAATGGACGCGGAATAGTGTTAAGGACTAATTTAAATAGTTTTTTCACAGGTTTGATTCGGGGTTGTATTTATACGATTAACGGAATTTGTCTGAATTCATCTTCTTCATTACTCTCAATTCCAAGGGCTTTATAGATGTATTTAAAAGTCGATAATAATTCAGGTTTTCCATCAACTAATGCAACATCGTGTTCGAAATGCGCGCTTGGTTTTCCATCAGCAGTCAAAATCGTCCAACCGTCTTTTAGTTGTTTGATGTTTCTAGTTCCCATGTTAATCATAGGTTCAATTGCTACAACCATTCCTTCTACAAAAAGCTTTCCGCGTCCTCGTTTTCCGTAGTTTGGCATTTCTGGCTCTTCGTGCATTTTTTGCCCAACACCATGTCCTACCAATTCACGAACTACTCCGTAACCGTGAGCTTCAGTATATTTTTGAATCGCATTTCCAACATCTTCTACGCGATTTCCAGCTTTAAATTCTCTAATTCCAACGTAAAGAGATTCTTTAGTTACCTGTAAAAGTTTTTTAACCTCAGGCGCAACCTCTCCAATTTCAAAACTGTAAGCGTGATCTCCGTGGAAACCATTTTTAAAAGCACCACAGTCAACCGAAATAACATCACCGTTTTTAAGAGGAATATTATTAGGAATACCGTGAACAACCTGAGCGTTTGGACTCATGCAAAGCGAATTCGGGAAATCGTACAATCCAAGGAAACTTGGAACTGCACCGTGATCACGAATAAATTCTTCGGCTAATTTGTCAAGATATAATGTTGTAACTCCTTCTTTAATTTCAGAAGCAATCATTCCTAATGTTTTTGATACGATTAAAGCACTTTCGCGCATTAATTCGATTTCCTCTCTAGTCTTTTGGATAATCATATTTTTTCCATTTTCAGTTGGCAAAAGTACAATTTTTATCTCATTTTTTATGTAATTTTTTTTCGCCACGAATTCACGAATTATCTCAAATAAAAATCTTTAAAAATAGAATTTCACAAACTTCATTGATAAAGAATTTAAAGGTGAAGTTTTGGTATAATTCGTGAATTCGTGGCTAATAACTCGTGAGGCTTTCAGAAAAAAGCCATAAATTAGTAGTACAAATGTTTATAATTATGGAAATTTCAACTGATCAAGATATAGCTAAAGTAAAGGCATTAAAGAAAATGAAAGCAACAGCTTTGTCGCTTTTGGGTTTTGCGGTGCTTCTTTTTATAATTGCCATTTACTTTAAAATCCCAATGCTTCAGGCTTTTAGCGAAGCAGCTATGGTGGGCGGAATTGCCGATTGGTTTGCTGTCGTGGCACTATTTCGCCATCCAATGGGAATACCGATTTGGCATACGGCAATTATTCCGACTAAGAAAAATGAAATTGGAGAGAACTTAGGAAATTTTGTTTCTGAAGAGTTTTTAGATAGAGAAAAATTAGAAATAAAATTAGACGAATTCAATTTTGCAACTAAAGCTTCAGATTGGCTTTCGAAAGAAGAAAATGCAAATAAAATTGCCAATGCAGTTGCTGTAAATATCATTCCGGGAATTTTAAGAACCATTAAAGATGAAGATGTAAAACGATTTATACAGGTTCAGTTTAAAGAAAAATTGGAAGGAATAAATTTTGGCGATTGGGTGGCTTTGGCTTTAGAACCTTTACAGAAAGGAGATTTGAAAAATCAAATGCTGACCAATCTTTTGGAAGTAATGAGTGCTGAACTGACAAATAACAAAGATTTAATTCGTCAAAAAGTAAAAGCATCAACGCCTTTATTGAGTTTTGGTTTGGCTGATAAAAGTATTACAGAAGGGGTTTTTAATGGTTTGCAGGACTTTCTAAATGAAGCTAAAAAGCCAGAAAGTGCAGTTCGTTTAAAAATTGACGAATACATTTTTAATTTCTTAGAAAAAGTAAAAAACTCTGAAGAAATGAGAGTTAAAATCAATGATATGATTTTGGGTTTTGTTGGAAAAAAAGAAGTGCAGGATTATATCAATAGCATTTGGGATGAAATTAAATTGTCAATTACTAATGATTTAAATAAAGGTGATGATTCTTCAATTAAAAGTAATATTGCAGGATTGATTCAGACTTTTGGAAATGGAATTAAAGAAGACCCTATTATGATTGACAAAATAAATGGTTTTATTAAAAACGATTTGCTTTCGATGCTTTTGAATAATAAAAAAGTAATTGGAGATTTGATTTCGTCAACCGTAAAAAGCTGGGATGGGAAAGAAGTTTCTGAAAAGCTGGAATTAGAAATAGGAAGGATCTTCAATATATCAGAATCAACGGAACTTTGGTTGGTGGTGTGATTGGGCTTGTCATTTATGGCGTTGAGCAGATTTATCATTATTTTATTGTTTGATAAAAAACACTTCAAAATATAATGCGGTTGTCAGGCTGAGCGGAGTAGAAGCCCTCTTACGTTTCATAAGCCTTCGACTTCGCTCAGGCTGACACAAAAAAGTGTAAAAACAAAAAGAGGCAAATTTTTAAAATTTGCCTCTTTTTTATAAAGAAAAATATTTTCTACAATAATGAATGACAAGTCATGGCATTTGGCTGCTGAATTCCCATTAATTCTAAAATAGTAGGAGCAATGTCGCCTAAAACACCATCTTGAATGTTTTTTAGTTGTTTGTCAACTAAAATGATCGGCACTGGGTTTGTCGTGTGTGCTGTGTTTGGAGAACCGTCAGGGTTAATCATGGTTTCGCAGTTTCCGTGATCGGCAATTACGATTGTTGTGTAATCATTAGCAAGAGCCGCGTCGATTACTTTTTTCGCGCAAGCGTCAACAGCCTCACAAGCTTTAATTGCAGCTTCCATAATTCCGGTGTGTCCAACCATGTCTCCGTTTGCGAAGTTCAGACAAACGAAATCAACTTCACCTTTGTTCAATTCTGGAACAAGAGCATCAACCAATTCGTAAGCGCTCATTTCTGGTTTTAAATCGTAAGTTGCCACTTTTGGAGAATTTCTCAAAATTCTAGATTCACCTTCAAAAGGAGTTTCTCTACCTCCAGAGAAGAAGAAAGTTACGTGCGGATATTTCTCAGTTTCAGCGATTCTAATTTGTTTTTTGCCAGCTTTTTCTAAAACCTCACCAAGTGTTTCGGTAATATTATCTTTATTGTAAACTACTTTCACATTTTGGTATGTTTCGTCGTAGTTTGTCAATGTTACATAATATAAGTTTAGTTTGTGCATGTTCTGCTCGTGGAAATCTTGCTGAGAAAGCGCTTCAGTAAGTTCACGTCCTCTGTCTGTTCTAAAGTTAAAGAAGATTACAACATCACCTTCAACGATAGTGGCAAGAGGTTTTGCATTTTCGTCAACGATAACAACAGGTTCGATAAATTCGTCAGTAACATCTTTTTCGTAGCTAGACAAAACACTTGCAACAGCATTTGTTGATGGAGTTCCAACACCGTTTACAACTAAGTCGTAAGCTAATTTTACTCGTTCCCAACGTTTGTCGCGATCCATTGCATAGTAACGTCCTACGATAGATGCGATTTTTACTGGAGTATCTTTAATATAATCTTCTAAATCGTGAATGTATTTTGCTCCAGATTTTGGGTCAACATCACGTCCGTCTGTAAAAGCGTGAACATAAACCTGATCTAAACCATATTCTTGTGAAGCATCAATTAATCCGCGAAGGTGAGAAGTATGTGAGTGAACACCACCATCTGAAACTAATCCTAAAAAGTGTACTTTTTTATTGTTGTCTTTAGCATAAGTAAAAGCGTCAATAAGAACTTGCTCTTTTGCTAAAGTTTTGTGTTCTACAGCTAAATTTATTTTGGCTAAGTCTTGATACACAATTCTTCCTGCGCCTAGATTCATGTGTCCAACCTCACTGTTTCCCATTTGTCCTTCAGGAAGACCAACATTTAATCCGTCAGTCCTAAGCTGTGCGCTTGGATAGTTTTTATAAAGACTGTTTATAAAAGGAACATTTGCATTGTCTATTGCAGATACTTTAGGGTCAGGAGATTTTCCCCAACCGTCTAAAATCATAAGGATAACTTTTTTGTTCATTACTTTTTTGTTTTCTACAAATATAAGGCATTTCTAAAGTTTGAAACCTGAGGAATGTTACATTTATATTTAATAAAATGAACTATAAAAAAAAATATTGATTTAATTGAAGAAGCCTTTATTTTTTAAAATTAATTCACGCTAAGCTCTTTTTCTAACTTTATTTTTGACAGCATTATAGTCAATAAAGTATTTTACGCTAACAGAAAAAATGTGTTTTAAGGCATCATTGTTTAATAATCCTGCTACATTGTGTCTGAAATCTTTATCAATAACTCGTTCAAAATTAGAGGCGTTGTTTCTGTATAAAGCAGAAATCTGGCTTCCTGGCGCAAACCACCAAGAATAAGACAAATCGGCATTCCAAGAATAAAAGCTTGAATTTTTATTGGTAGTATATTGCGGATACGGACTAAGATCTCCATTTGATTCTAAAGTCAGAATGTCTTTATTATCAGCATAAGACCAATATTGACGGACAGCCAGATTTATAGTCATAGCACTGTTTATGGCATATTTGCCTCCTAAAGTGTTAGAATATGTAATAACATTTCTATTGGCAAAAATAATATCGTTTGGAGTGGTTTTGTTATCATCGCCATCAACCTGATCGATATAGCCTTTGTTATTATTTTTTCTAATATAACTAAAGAAATAAGTCAGTAATAATTTATCGCTGAAACGGTATCTCGGACCAATATCAAAGCCATAGGTAATACGCTCAGATTCATCAAACACATTAAGAGTTCCATTGAGATCAATCGCAAACTTGTGGTTATAATTGGTAGAAATGCTTCCCCAAGTTTCTATTTTTCTCGGAATTGTCACATATCTGTTTTCTGCACGCGGTTCATAATAATCATTAATTTCTAATGGGTAAAAAGTAATGCCAGTTCCGTAGTAATTATTTTTTACTGTAGTTAAATTTAAATTCGCATTAATATTATTGTCTTGTAATTTTCCAGATTCTTTATTGAATTCGGTATACATATTATAATTGATTCTAAAGGTATTGAACTTTTTAGTCGGATTTAGAATTCTATAATTGGCATTTCCATAAAAATTATAATAATTGGTGTAGAAATTTATCCCCAGATCATTCGGGTCGTAATCTTTAGTGACAAAATCAGAGCCTATACTGTATCTATAATTTCCGCTAGTTTCGGCCAAAGTTATTGTAGAAAAAACACCGCTTTTATCCTTAATATCGTTTATTAAACTGTATTTTACATTTCCGAATAAACTATAGGTATTGGCTTTTGTATTTAAATCCCACGCTAGGCCAGTTACGTTTGCATCTCTAGAATGCCCGTTGCGGCTAACATTTGTATTGATAAAAGTAACCGAAGAATTTTTTCTAAAACGCTGATCCAAAACCAAAACATTATAATTGGTAAGCGGTTCAACGATTACTTGTCTTGTTTCGCCACTTTCAGTATTTTTTATAGTAGCAAAAGTTTTTTCTGTAACGGCATTTAAGACTCCAATGCCGAGTCCGTCTTTTGTTCTTCCTGATAATTTTAGAGCATTAACCAGATTTACGGCCGCTGGCAATTCGGTAATTTCTTCGTTTTCATTTAATTCAGGATCAATTGAAGGGGCACCTCCAATTCTGCGCGAATAAAATATATTTCCTTTGCTGAACAAGTCTGTTCCTTCTGTAAAAAAGGCTCTATTTTCATTAAATTGTTGTTCAAAAGGTCCGAGATTTAAAATCTGATCGTCATATTTTGTTTGTCCAAAATCAGGAATTAAAATAGCATCGATTGTAAAAGCATCCGTTATACCATATTTAATATCCATTCCGCCTTTTATTGTTCCGTAGGTCTTTTGTCCGTCGGAAGCATTTAGATAGTACGATGCATAAGGCATAAAAAACAGTCGAGTAGGAGGTTTAATGTTTTCAATTCCTTCCAGAGTTCCGGCCTGTTGTGTAAAAGTTCCAATCTTTCTGTCAACAAAATTCCAAGTATATTTATAACGGTCACGTTTAATTTCTCTGAAAAAATTGATTCCCCAGATTTGCTTGTTTTCTCCAGAAAAACGCAGTGCTGAATATGGAATTTTCATCTCGACAATCCATCCGTTATCAGCCAAAGCAGCTTTACTGATCCAAACAGCATCCCAAGAATAGTCTTCTCCATTTGCATCGGTCATGATACAATCGCCTTGAACATCGGCTGCTGAAACATAAAACATAAAATCTTGTTGTCCGTCATTAAAACCATTTATAAAAACGCCAAATAGATCTGCAGTTCCAAAATTATCACGCTGAGAAATCTCTTTTAAAATTTTTGAAGGGTCGTCATCATACATCATTGCGCCTATATAAATGGCGTCATTATTATATATGACTTTAACTTCTGTGCGTTTTTCATACGGAATAGCTTTTCCGTTGTCTGGTTCCAGCATAATGAAGTCTGTGGCAACCGGAACATTTTCCCAAGCAGGTTCGTCTAGCTTTCCATCAATAGATATAGTATGCGAAGTTACTTGCGCCTGAATTGATTTTTTTTGGCCATAACTCCACACAGAGAATAATAGAAAACAGAAGAATATGATTTTTTTCATTGGTTTTTTGATGCGAAATAAAATGCAAATGTATTTTTTATAGTAGCAATAGACTCAATTTTGTTCTACTTGTTACAGTTTAGTTTTCTAGATTTTTCATTTTGTTTTACTTTTTTTAAGAAATGGCTTAAAATGTTGTGATTTTTAACGTAAGATAAAATCTTACAGAAAAAGCAAATTTGTGTTAATAATGTTAAAGTTTAAGCAAAAAAGCCTTGAAAATCAGGCTTGTATTTTGCAAGGCGTGATTTTTTTATATTTTTGCGATACCCAAATTTTTTGTTTAACCTAAAGAAATTCAATGATTTACAAAATTTATCCGTTATTTGTGTTTTTGCTATTGTCTTTTGGAAAAGATTCAAAAAACACAGCCGATCTTAAAAAAAATGCCACTGTAAAGGCGATTGCTAAAGTCGAAAAAGTTACAGTTGATTCTAAAATCGAGAGCGTTTATAACTCATTAAATTCCAACAATTTTAAAATGCCTGAGCTTAGAACTTTCTCAGAAGCTTTAAAAGGATTTTATTTGTTGAAAGAAAGAGGAGTGATCAAGAAAAATATCCTAACATTAATTGATTTCAGTTTGTCATCAAACACTAAACGTTTGTGGGTGATTGATTTAACGAGCAATACAATTTTGTTTAATTCGCTTGTAGCTCACGGGAGAAATACGGGAGAAGAATTTGCTTCAGCATTTTCAAATCTTAATTCATCATTTAAAAGCAGTTTAGGTTTTTATGCTACTGGTGAAATTTACCAAGGAAAACATGGTGCTTCTTTGCGTTTAGATGGTTTAGAAAATGGCGTAAATGACAATGCTCGCGAAAGAGGCGTTGTAATGCACGGTGCAGACTATGTGTCTGAATCTTTCATTAGAGATCATAAAAGATTAGGCAGAAGCCAAGGCTGTCCTGCAGTTCCAGTTGAATTGACAAATGATATTATCGAATTAATAAAAGACAAATCGTGTTTGTATATCTACCATCCGTCAAGAAGTTTTGCGATGGAAGAGAGGCTAATTTCTTAATTGCTTATATAAATCCGAATCTAAATCATAAATATCAGCTCTAAAAATGAGCTGATTTTTTTTGCTCCATGCTGTCCAATACCACTGGTATAAAGCATATTTTTTGGTAATCTTGAAACTCATCGTTGTTTTACTCGCAATAATAGTGTCAATTCTATCTTGTGGCCAGTTTCCGTCAACGTCTAATATATGTTGAGCAAGTTCTAATGGATTTTCAACACGTACACAGCCAGAACTCATAGAGCGGTTATTGCGTCCAAAAATATTGCGGTGATTGGTATCGTGTAAATAAACGCTATGGTGATTTGGGAACAAGATTTTCATTAATCCCAATGAATTGTCATAGCCTGGACTTTGTACATAACGATAGTTGTTTGGCTTATTTTCATTCCATGCCATTGGCGAAACTACTTTTCCGGCAGTATCGTAAATAGTAATGTTCTTATTAGCCAAATAATTTCGGTTTCTTTTCATAGCCGGAACCACATCTTCTTTTAAAATTGTCGGAGGAACAGTCCAAGTCGGATTAAAAACAACCGTTTTTAAAAAAGAAGTAATAATAGGAGTTTTTCTTTTGCTGGTTCCTACTACAATATTTCTAACTAAAGTGGTGTCCTTATTTTCGACAACATTTAAGCTGTAATCTGGAATATTGATAATGAAATAGTTTTCGGCCAATTCTGACGGATACCATCTCCAACGCTCTAAATTGGCTATAATCTGTTTTTTTCGATCTTCTTTAGAATAATTTAGGGCACGAATAGTTCCAGCTCCGATAACTCCGTCAGAGGCTAATCCGTGTCTTTCTTGGAATCTTTTAACTGCTTCAAAAGTTTTGTGGTTGTAAATATTGCTAAGACTATCTTTTCCAGACATGTCATTCCAATACAAAAGTCTTTTTTTAATGTTTGCTAAAGCAGGATTCGTATCGTTTAAAACAATTTTATCAGTTGCTTCAATTGTGTTTATGTTGTCATCTGGAAAAGTATTAATGATTTCCAACGCTTTTAGGAGTTCTTTGTATGTTTCTGTTTTAGGCTGAATATTTTCTACAATGCTATCTAATTTATTTTTGTTGTATCCTTTAATTAGAACAGAATTCACATCAAATTCTTTTTCGTCCAAATCCCAATTGGTATACAGCTTCTTAGGATCTAGCTTTCCTTTATAGATATGATTTAGATATTTTTCAAAATTATAAGTCAGCAAAATATCATACGTAGCCAAATCTTTATCGTTTAACGAAGCGACTTTGCTTTCAAACTTTTTCAGCTGAGATATTTTATAATCTTCTGGTTCTAAGCCTAATTCTTCTGATTTTTCTAATTGCGATAAAACAAAAGTTCTCTTTTTAAGGTTTCCCCATACGGTTTGATTCTCAGATCCGGCATAAAACTGTTTTAAGGTTTCACTTTTATAAACTGCTATTAATGCTGTATCTATTTCAACTGTTCTCTCGTCAGTAAGTATAATTGCTGGCACCTTTTTTTTGATAATAGGTGTAGGTTTTGGGTCTTCTTTTTTACAGCCCAAAAAGAGGCATATTACTACTAAAGAGTAAAGTTTTTTCATTTTATAATTTTTTAAACATCAAATAATGTTCGCCAACATCTTTAATATCAAATGCTTCGCCAAGTGTTTGGTAATTCATTTTTTGATAGAATCCGACAGCAGCAGTTCTGGCGTTGAACCAAATTAAATCTATTTGGTTTTCATTGCAATACACCTCGCAATGTCTTACCAAAGCTTCTCCGATTCCTTTTTTCTGGTGGATTTCTAAAACAGCCATCCCTCGAATCTGAGCTTGATTTTGAGCGGCAAATATAGGATTGATTTTTTCGAATAACGAAATAATTCCTGTTAAATTTTCGTTTTCAGATAAACCGAAATGATGCGTAGATTCTAGGTCGTCTCCTTCAAAGACACAGCTTTCTATAGGTTTTCCTTTTCTTAAAACAGGTTGACGAACGGTATAAGTTTCTTTTGATGGAATTTCTCTGATTGTAATCATGATTTTTTGAAAAAATAATACTTTTATAACTTTTTAATTTTAAATAAGTTATAAAAAAATGTTGAATTTTATTGATTTTTTTTGCCCAAAAGCTTGTTTTGAACTGAACTTTCTTTCTATATTTGCACAACCAATGCGAAAGTAGCTCAGTTGGTAGAGCTCCAGCCTTCCAAGCTGGTTGTCGCGAGTTCGAGCCTCGTCTTTCGCTCTAAAAAGTAAACACGTTTTACTTTATGTGAGAATAAATTTTTTGATTTTTATTTTGTTTTAAAAATTAAATTTTTTAGTTTTGCACCCGGTTAATGCGAAAGTAGCTCAGTTGGTAGAGCTCCAGCCTTCCAAGCTGGTTGTCGCGAGTTCGAGCCTCGTCTTTCGCTCTTCAAAAGCCTCAAACATTTGTTTGAGGCTTTTTTGTTTTTGTGTTTTTTGAACCATATAGGTGATATAAGAAAAATAAAAGTTTTTTATTGAGCTTTTAACATGAACTTATATCACTTATATGGTTTAAAAAATTATTTCAAATCGCTCAAATCGCTTTCTGTTTCTAATTCTTGAGCTTCTTGGTTTTGCTGAAACAATCTCGCAGACAAAGCTCCTTTCAAAGTAATTTTTTCTCCTTTAACTTCCAGCCAACTCCCTTCTCTTAAACCTAAAACAGGAATTGAATTGAAAGCATGGAATTCTTTTATTCTTGTTTCGCGAGTTTCTCCCATGTGCTTAGATTGCAAATCGGCATCCAGATAATGCGGATTTAAGTTGAATGGAATTAATCCTAAAGTCTGGAAGCTTGGAGGGTAGATAATAGGCATGTCGTTTGTGGTCTGCATTGATAAACCGCAAATGTTGCTTCCAGCGCTTGAGCCAAGATAAGGCGTGCCGTTTTTTACGGTTTCAGAAAGCAACTGCATAATATTGTTTTTGTAAAGCTGGGTAACCAATAAAAAAGTGTTTCCTCCGCCGGTAAAGATTCCCTCAGCATTTTTTATTGCATCCTGTGGATTCTCAAATTCATGAATTCCTTTAACATTGATATTGATGCTGTTAAAAGCTTCTGATGCTTTTTGCGTATACTCGTCATGCGAAATTCCTCCTGGACGAGCATAGGGGATAAATAAAATTGTTTTGCAATTTTTAAAATGTGTTTTTAAAGTAGGTAAAATGTATTCTAAGTAGTTGCCTCCGTGCAAAGTAGAAGTGCTTGCAATGATAATGCTTTTCATGATTCTTAAACTCAAATTTTGTTTGTTAAAGGTATTAAAAACTCTGTTTTTGTTTGAATTTTTAATATTTTAATTAACATATTTTTACCATGTCGTTAATATTAAATTTGGAATGACTTAGGATATTTTTACCGTTTTAAGAATATTTTTAATTTATTTCATTTTGTTTCAGAAAATTACTTGTTTTTTAATTGTTATGGCGGGGCAAGCTTGCTGGTCACAAACTCTGGAACGTTCTGTTTTTAATGGGAAAGTAACTTCTAATACCTTAGATTTAGAAGGTGTTTATGTGATTAATGCGCAAACAGAAGAAACGGTAACGACAAATGCATCCGGATCTTTTTCGATTTTAGCAAAGCCTGATGACGTGCTGGTTTTTTCTTCAATAAGTTTTAAAGAAAAAAGAGTCTTATTGAAGCAAGAAGATTTTTCAAATCTTAATTTTTCTGTTAATCTTACTATGGTGATGTATCAACTGCAAGAAGTTGTTGTGAAGCGATACGATAATATTAATGCTGAAAGTTTAGGGATAGTGCCTTTAGGACAAAAGAAATACACTGCAGCGGAGCGTAAGTTGCAGACAGCGACTGCGCTAAATGCTACAGCAGATGCGGGAATGATGGCTGGAGGTTCTATTTCTGCGGATCCGTTGCTAAATTTCTTCTCTGGAAGAACGGCTATGCTTAAAAAAGAAGTTGCTGTTGAGAAGAAGGAGTTTTTTATGAGACTTCTGGAAAATATGTTTAGCCTAGATCATTTTATTGACCGATTAAAAATTCCGGCAGATTATGTGAAAGGGTTTGAATATTATGCTATAGAAAATGATAAGTTTACGGCTATTTTGAATTCTAAAAATAAAACTTCTACAGAATTTCTTTTAGGAGAATTGGCTGTTAAATATAAAGAAATGATTGCTGGTGAGAGTAAATAAGATTATAGCCATTGTTGTTTTTCTTTTTTTTGTTCAGATTGGTTTTGGGCAAAAAAATGATGTTAAACTTTTAGCAGGAAAAGTGCAAGAGCAATCTAGTCCTGTTGAAGGAGTAAATATTATAAATAATGCTACTCAAGCAACTGCCGTTTCTGACTCTGATGGTAATTTTTCCATTGCTGTTCGGGAAGGAGATGTTTTGGTTTTTTCAGCCGTAAATCTCGATCCTGTAAGGATTAGAATTGCTCCAGAACATTTAATAAATAGCTCTTTAGTTGTAAAAATGACTGCAAAAGAAGTGGAGCTGAAAGAGGTGGTTGTTAATGAAAATGCTAATATAACAGCCGAAAATCTTGGGATTATTCCGTACGGACAAAAAAAATACACGCCAGCAGAACGAAAAGTTTATACTGCGACTTCAACATCTATTGATAAACTATTAAATAAAATTTCGGGACGGACTGCAATGCTGAAAAAAGAAGTGAATGTAGAGAAGAAAGAAGCACTTTTTAGAAAATTGGAATATCTTTTTGAGGAGAATTATTATACAGATAGATTGAAAATTCCTGTCGATGATATTAAAGGATTTCAATTATTTTGTGTGGATGATGCCGATTTTGCTGTATCTTTGAATACTAAAAACAAAACAATGAGTATGTTTTTAATTACAGATCTAGCAAGAAAATATCTAATAATTCTCGAAAATGAAAAATAAACTAGGAGTACTCGTTGTCTGCTTATTTTGTCAATTTGTATTAGGGCAAAACGGTTTCAGGAAACCATTACACGGTCAGGTTATAAACGATTTTTTGGCCATTGAAAGTGGTTATGTAATGAATATTAATGCGAATGTCAGAACATTTATTGGTTCTGGCGGTTTGTTTGATATCATGGCACAACCTAAAGATACTTTGTTGTTTTCTGGCTTGACATTTCAATCAAAAAAAGTGGTTTTAACTGAAAAAGATTGTGCTGAGGTTCTTTTGAAAATAAAGCTGGATTTGGTTAATAATCAGCTTAAAGAAGTTGTAGTTCATAAGGAATTAAAAGTAAAATCATTACAAGGTGGTTCTCAGAAATATGTAGATATGCAGTTTGAAGACGATAAACAGTCTACCGCAAAAAATAATGCAATGCTTTCTGATCAGACCATAAAATATGGTACCGATTTTGTTCGAATTTTTAAAGACGTCAAAAAGCTTTTGAGCAAAAAAGACGAAGTAAAAGAGGAAGAAATCACAGATATTGCTTTTGTAGAATATGCTAAAGATAACTTTACAAAAGATTTTTATTCTAAAACACTCAATCTTAAAGATGATGAAGTCGAATTGTTTTTGATGTATTGCTCAAACGATCCGCATTCTAAAGAATTGGTAGATCCAGATCAGAAGTTTCAGTTGATGGATTTTATGATTAATAAGAATAAAGAATTTAAGAAAGCTGAGGCTGCTCAAAAATGAAAAAAAGAATAATTTATCCCTTGCTTGGAGTTTTGTTTGTATTGACTTCGGCATTTGCTTTTCATAAATTTTATGTAGGGGTTTTTCAAGTAAATTATGCTGCTGAAAAGAAGATGCTGCAGATTACTTCCCGAATTTTTATTGATGATTTGAATAATGCTATGGAGAAAAAGTATCACAAAAAGACATTTGTTGGTACTAGCAAAGAAACTCCGGCAGATGTTGAATTATTAAAAAAATATCTATCTGAACATTTTTCAATTAAAGTAAATGGACAGCAAAAGGTCATAACTTTTTTATCTAAAGAAGTTGAAGCTGATGATGTTTTGGTTTGTTATTCTAGAATTAAGGATATAGATAAATTCAAAACCCTTGAGATTTCAAACACTATTTTGGTGGATTGGAACTCAGAACAGCAAAACATTACACATATTTCAGCATTCGACACAAAAAGAAGTGTTCTTTTTACAGAATCTTCAAGGAAAGAATTGTTAAAATATTAATGTATTGGTAAAATTAATGTTTTAATTACTATTTTCACAGCCTAAAGAAATTACCATTAAAAATTTATGAAAAAACTTTCATTATTCTTACTTTTTCCTGCAATGTTAGTGGCGCAGGATAAAGCAACAACCACACCTACTAAACAACAGGGAAAGTACGACACGAACAAGTTTAGCCAAATGTACGATTTGCTGGCAACACCAAACATGTTTCGTACAGCTTCTGGAGCTCCAGGGCCAGCTTACTACCAACAACAAGCAGATTATAAAATCGATGTTGAATTGGATGATAAAAATTCAAAATTAAGCGGATCTGAAACCATCACCTACACTAATAATTCACCAGACAGCTTAGAGTATCTATGGATTCAGCTGGACCAAAATCAAGCAAGAGCAAATGGACAGACTTCATTAGCAGAGGGCGAAAAAATCAATCAGGTTTTACCGCTTGAAGGTTTTTCTTCTAAATATTTAAAGAAAGATTTAGAGCGTGGTTTTAATATCGAACAGGTAAAAGATGCTAAAGGGAATCCAATGTCATATACGATCAACGAAACCATGATGCGTATTAATCTGACTTCGCCTTTAAAACCTGGGGAAAAAATTTCATTCTCTATTAAATGGTGGTACAATATCAATAACTATAGAAAAGAAGGCGGTCGTTCAGGATATGAATTATTCGAGAAAGATGGCAATAAATTATATGTAATCGCTCAGTTCTATCCAAGAATGGCGGTTTACAATGATGTTGAAGGATGGCAGAATATGCAGTTCTGGGGAAGCGGAGAGTTTGCTCTTCCTTTCGGAAACTTTGATGTAAACATTACAGTTCCTGCAGATCACGTAATCGACGCAACTGGAGAATTAATGAACAGAAGTGAAGTATTTACAGCTGAACAGGTAAAAAGATACGAACAAGCACAAAAATCATTTGATAAACCTGTAGTTATTGTAACGCAGGCAGAAGCAGAAGCAGCAGAAAAAGGTTTTTCTGAGAAGAAAAAAACTTGGAAATTCAGCGCTAAAAATGTTCGTGATTTCGGGATTGCTTCTTCAAGAAAATTCATTTACGATGCAATGGCTGTGAAAATTGGAAACAGAACCGTAATGGCAGAATCTGTTTATCCAAAAGAGGCAAACCCGCTTTGGGGAGAAACTTCTACAATGGTAGTTGCTCATACTCTAAAAAGCTATTCTTCTCATACTTTTGATTATCCTTATCCAAAAGCAGTTTCTGTTTCTGCAGAAGATCAAGGTATGGAATATCCAATGATTTGTTGGAATTTTGGTCGTCCTGATGAAAATGGGGTAACGAGCAAAGAAGTTAAAAACGGAATGATTGGTGTTATTATCCACGAAGTTGGACATACTTTCTTCCCAATGATTGTAAACTCTGACGAGCGTCAATGGACTTGGATGGATGAAGGTTTAAACTCATTTTTAGAATATTTAGCTGAACAAGAATTAGATTCAAATTTCCCATCAAGAAGAGGACCTGCAAAAAATATTGTTCCTTACATGAGTGGTGATCAGAAGTTTTTAGAACCAATTATGTCAAACTCTGAAACGATTCACCAATTTGGAAATAATGCTTACGGAAAACCAGCTACAGGTCTTAATATTTTAAGAGAAGTAGTTATGGGAAGAGAATTATTCGATCATGCATTCAGAACATATGCAAACAGATGGAAGTTTAAGCACCCAACCCCAGAAGATTTCTTTAGAACAATGGAAGATGCTTCAGCAGTAGATTTAGATTGGTTCTGGAGAGGTTGGTTCTATTCAACTGATTTTGTTGATATCGGAATTAAAGACGTAAAACAATATTACGTTTCAGATACTCCAACTACAGATATCAAAGACGTAAAAGTTAGAAAAGGACGTTTTGGATATGAAAAAGGACCTTTTTGTTTACTTGGTTGCAGGAGATAATGCAGAAGTAAGTGATTCTAAGAAAAAAAGCTTTAAAAGTGCAAGATTTCAAACCTTTAGCAGATTATGTAGATCAGACTTTTACAGCAGAAGAAAAAGCTAGCATTAAATCTCCTAAGTACTTCTACGAAGTAGAATTTAACAAGCCAGGCGGAATGATCATGCCTATTTTGGTTGAGATTACTTACGAAGATGGTTCTAAAGATAATTACAAATATCCAGCACAAATCTGGAGAAAAAGTAATGATACCGCTAAAAAAGTTTATGCTACAACAAAAGCAATTAAGAGTATTCAAATTGACCCGCAATTGCTAACGGCTGATATTGATGTAACCAATAACTCTTGGCCAAAAGTGGAAACAAAGTCAAAATTTGACTAGATAAATTAAAAAAATATAAAAAGCTCATCAAGTCTATAAATGCTTGATGAGCTTTTTTATTTTAATTAAATGCATTTTCAAGGACTTTTTAAGTTAATTTTAAAACTCTAAGCTGCAAAATTTAATATCTTTGTGACTACAAAATTAAAAGTTATGTTTGGTATAGGAGGAGGAGAATTAGTTTTTATACTGTTTATAGTGCTAATGCTTTTTGGTTCAGATAAAGTGCCAGAAATTGCACGTACAATGGGAAAAGCTATGGCTCAATTAAAAAATGCAACTAATGATATTAAAAGCGAAATTCAGAAAGGAGCAGAGGCAAATGGTCTTGATGCAAAATCTCTGAACGATATTACTGGAAATATCAATGCAGAAATTAACAATGCAAAATCAAATTTACTTGGAGATACAGGAAATCTTTTAGGAGATACTGCAACTGAAATCGAAAAGGTAAAAGAAGATATTGACACTCTTTCTGGACCTATAAAACGCCAAATGTAATGCTTCAAAAAATACAGGAATTAGATAAAGATCTTTTAATCTTTCTTAACGGATTAGGTTCTGAAACATACGATAAATTATGGCTTATTATTACCAATCAATTGTATTGGACGCCATTTTTCTTATTTCTATTCTATCTTATTTATAAAAAAATAGGAGGAAAACAAACCCTGTATTTATTGCTTTTTATTGCAGTTTTGATTGCTTTTACAGATCAAACCTGTAACTTATTCAAACATACTTTCCAGCGTTTGCGACCATGCAATGATCCGGAAATAAATTCAATTATTAGAGTTGTACAGGTTAGAAAATCATATAGTTTTTTCTCTGGACATGCAGCTAATACTATGGCGGTTGCGACTTTTTTATTTTTGATTCTAAAGCCCTATTTCAAATATTTCGGATTTATATTTCTGTGGCCTTTAATTTTTGCTTACAGCCGAATTTATTTAGGATTGCATTTTCCAGGTGATATTCTTACTGGCTATTTCTTCGGAGCTCTTTTCGGATTTTTGCTTTATTTAGTTTATAGAAAGCTGAAACCGCAGTATTTTCCGGGATAGATTTTTAAGATGCTAAGATACTAAGGTTCTGAGATACTAAGTTTTTTAAAGGTGCTAAGTTTTTAAGATTCTGAGATTCTGAGATACTAAGTTTTTTAAAGATATATATTATAAATTGCCTCCAGCTTTAGCTGGAGGTTTTTTTATGGGCAAATAAAAAGGCTTTAGCCAAATTATCGATTGCTTAATTTGGCTAAAGCCTTGGATTCTAGATCAGATTCCTCCAGCTAAAGCTGGAGGCAATTCAATAATATATTTTTCAGTTTAAAAATTTAGAAATCTTAGTGTCTCAGAACCTTAGAATCTAAAAATTTATAGAACACGACTAACCGTCAATCCATCACGAATTGGCAATAAAACAGTCTCCACTCTTGGATCGTCTTTTAAAAGCTGATTGTATTCTAAAAGCACTTTTGTGCTGACATCGTTTGGATGAACCGGTTCTAGAATTTTTCCGCTCCATAAAACATTATCAGATAAAATGATACCGCCTTTATTCATTTTTGGAACAATCATTTCCCAGTAATTCAAGTAGTTTTCTTTGTCGGCATCAATAAAAACCAAATCAAATTTCAGGTCTAAATCTGGAATAATGTTTACGGCTTCCCCTAAATGCTGAAAAATTTGTTTTCCCCAAGGCGATGCGTCAAAATACTTTCGCTGAAAATCGACTAATTCTTCTTTGATATCAATGGTATGAAGTTGTCCGTTTTCCTGCATCCCCTCGCATAGACACAAAGCCGCATAACCCGTATAAGTTCCAATTTCAAGAATATTGACTGGACGAATTAATTTTGAAAGCATGCTTAAAACACGGCCTTGAAAATGACCGCTTAGCATTCTTGGCAAAAGTATTTTCTGGTAGGTTTCTTTATTAAGTTTCGCTAGCAATTCTGGTTCATTTTCAGAATGCTGTTCGATGTAATCTTCTAATTCTTGAGATATAAAATGCATGTTGAAGTATCTTGTAATTTGAAAACAAAAATACAAAAATATCTGCTTGCGATTGGGCATAAAAAAAAACATCCGCCGTGAGCGGATGGTTTCTGTTAAGATTACTATGAAATTTATTTTTTCAAAGCTTCGTTTACCTCTTTAGCTGTTTTTACGGTTCCGTCTTTTGCAGCTTTTGCAGCATTTTCTACTTTTTCAGCACCTTTTTTGGTGGCATCTTTCACATCATTTGCTGCTTTTTTAGTCGCGTCTTTTACGTCTTGAGCTGCAGTTTCTGTTGCATCTTTTGCTTTAGTTGCTGCATTTTCAGCTTTGCTTACCGCGCTATCTTTTACTTCTTCGATATCAGAGGTAAGAGAATCTACTTTGTTGCCGAGCGTTAACTCATCTTCTGCAGGTTTGTTTTCTTTTTTCTCGCATGATTGAACAGCGAATGCTAATAAAGCAATAACAGCTAAACTTAAAATTTGTTTTTTCATAATTTCAATTTTTTTTAGGTTGATAAAACTTAAAGGTTACATGGCTGAAAAATAAAATTACAAATTTTAAAATGATTGAGCTCTTTGTAAGATTATTTTTTCTTTTAAGAACAAAACAATTCTTATGCCAAAATTTTAAAACTATGTTGATTCTCCTTATTTTTTTTGGAAGAAAAATATTAGTTTTTGTATAAACTAAAATTAATTACAATATCGTCTTTTACTTTAATCAAACCAGCCATTTTTACTGGTGGCTCCAACTCAATATCAGAGAATTTCAAACTAAGCGTTCCTTGGATTTTATCGTCGGTATTATAAAGCATAAAATCTTTGTATTTGAGTGTTTTGTCTGTTATAAAAAAGTTTAATCTGCATTTGTAATTTTTCCCCACTGGTTTTATATCGCTTATGGAAACTGTGCTGTTGGGGAATTTTTTGACTTTTACTGTTCCTTGCAAATCCTTCGTCATTATTTTGTTGCCACAATCAAAGTTTGACATTTTGATGTCAGTATTAAAAGTGTTTTTTTTAACTGAGTTTACGTAAACAGTATCCTTTATAGAAAAGGTGTTTGAGCAATTGTATTTGCCAACAGTTGATAGACCTGTGATTTCTATTTTTATTTTATTGATAGGCACAGCTGTATCTTCTGCAAAAAAAGTGGGTTTAGCACTTCCGAAGAAAAAGAAAAGTGCTAAACCCATAATTAAGATTGAAAATCTTGTTTTCATTTTTTTTATATTAGAATGCAATTGTTGCTTCGAATACTAAACCTTCAAATTTACCACCATAAAAGTTGTTTAGATTTCCAGTAGTAGGATCTCCAGTAAATTGTGAATAATCTTTATATTTTTGATTAACGTAGTTTAGTTTAGCTAAAATGTTTTTAGTCATAAACCAACCAGCACTTGCTTCAAATTTATCTACAGTAACCTTTTTAGCATCAGCATTAGATAATTTTCCAGATACGGTATTGTATTTTCCTCCAATATAGAATTGTTCAGTGTTTCCAAATCTGTAAATAAGCTCTGAAGCATATTGATTAGCAGTACGTTTGTCATCAGTTCCAGCTTTATCTCCTCCTGATGCTAATTCGATTGTTCCGAAGAATTCAAGTCCTTTATATTTTACAAAAGGGTTAATCATGTATGTAGTAGCCCAATTTTTGAAATTAGGGTTGAACGTTGCCTCTGGAGTAGATGTTTTATTAAAACTAGTAGGAACATCTGTAGTAGTTGTAGAAATAACAGTACCATCAGCATCAGTCTTAGTGATCGTGTTTTTGTAAGCGTTATTATTCAAAATACCCCAATAACCAAATCCTGATCTATTAGCGCATATATGTTTGCATTACCAAGGTTTGCATTATGGTAATAAGAACCAGTTATTCTTACTCTTAAATCTTGATTAAGCTGTTTATCATAACCAAGTTTAGCTAAGATTGAAGGGCTGTGCGTTGTATTAGCGTTTGGACCAGCAGGATAAAAAACTTCTTCATTACTTTGATTTAAGTTACCATTTGTAACACCTAACATGCTAACCAATCCATTTCTGTTGTAGTAAACCTCCATACCCATTTCTGTAGTGAAAGAATACATAATGTTGTTTCCAACAAATGCATTTCTGATTGTATTACCATTATCAGAACCTCTAAAGTGAGCATCACCAAAATTGTTCTCCATTTGCCCAATTTTAATTGTAGCATATTTCATTACATCAGCCAAGAAATCTTTTTTGATGAAGTCTAACTTGTCAATTTGTAAGTAACCACCTTTTACATAAGAATCATTGTGGTGTCTTGAAGCCAAATAAACATCTAAATTAACTCTTACTCCATCAAATAATTGAGCACCAATATACATATCAGCAGCAGGAAGAGTAAAATTGTTTTCAGTATTCATTAAACGATACCCTGTAATTGATCTAGTGGTTGTTCCAGTAGCTGTAGTAGTTGTAGTCGTAATGTTATTAGGTTGGTCGTTGAATGAATTTGTTGCTTGAAAATCCATGTTGAAAGCACCCCCAAGGTCAATACTAAGACCTTTAAATTCTCTAGTGTCTTTTTGTACGTCAAAAACGTTGATACCGTCTTTTCCTCTAGAGATTTGGTTTTGCATGTTTCCAAAGCTTACTTGTGCCTGAACAGCAAATGTGCTGATTAATGTGACGAATAGAATATAAATTTTCTTCATGGCGTTTATAAATTAAAGTTTAAATTGAATTTTAGTGTTAGGTCTTGACCTGTTTTTATTGTTCCAAGCATTGCCGTTGGCGATTTCATTCCGAAATCTGTAAAAGTGATTTTGTTAGTTCCCTGAAGGTTTAAACCATCTTTTGTAACCGTTGTTTTTACAGAGGTTTTGTAAACTTTGCTAACTCCAGCAATGGTATAAGTTCCTGTAAGTTCCCAAGTTGTTTCGTTTACTTTTTCAGCAGATTTAAGAACATATTTAATGTTTTTGTTTTTGTCTGTTTTTAAAGTTTCATAAGCCACTTTATCCATGCTTTTTTTCTCGCTTTTTACGCTTTCTGCTAAAAGAGTTACAGTCAAAGCTTCAATGTCTGTTAGTTTTCCGTTAGTAATGTTTAAAGTAGCTGTTCCAGTTCCAGAAGTCGATTTCATTTCCCAGTCGTGAAGTGTAGAAGTACCCGCAACAGAAAAAGTTGATTTGCTATCTAAAGCATATGATTTTTGTGCTGTTGCAAAAGAGCTGATTCCTAAAAATGCTGTTACAACGGCGAAAAGTTTTAATGTATTTGTTTTCATTTTTGTCATGTTTATATTATAAAAAATAAGTTAATTGTCGGCCAGTTTCTATTTAGTACTAAGAATGTTGTTTTAACTTGTATCAAAGATCCTTCTATAAATCAGCTTAATACATGATAAAAGTCATTGTTAAAATTTTATTAAATAGGTATTTAATAACTACAACGTTTTCATTTTCTATAGAATCGATCAGTTACGCAAAAAGAGATGCTTCATTTTATTGAATTGCTATTTTTTAACATTTAATTCGAAGAGATAAAATGTTAAAAAAGAATGTTTTTTAACATTAAGATTTAGCTTAAGATAATATTGAAGATTACAGTTAGATCTTTTCCTGCTTTTACAACTCCCAAAGCAGCTTTTGGAGGTGTCATTTCAAAATCGCCAAAAGTAATTTGATTAGAACCTTGCAAAATGATGCTTCCTTTGTTTGTAGTTACTTTTACCTGAGTTTTAAATTCTTTGCTTACGCCTGCAATAGTGTAAACACCCGTTAAGTTCCAAGTTGTTTCATCAAGCTTTTCAGCAGATTTTAAAACATATTCAATGTATTTGTGTGTTTCGGTATCCATTGCTTCATAAGCCACTTTGTCCATGCTTGCTTTGTAGCTTTTTAAGCTTTCAGCCAATAAGGAAACATTTAAACTATTAATGCCTGTCAGTTTAGAGTCTTTAATGATTAAATTGGCTGTTCCTGTTCCTTCTGTAGATTTCATTACCCAGTCGTGTACGGTAGAGGTTCCCGCTACTTCAAAAGTTGAGTTTGCAGCTACGGTATAATTTCTTTGTGCATTTGTATGTAATGAAATTGTGGTGAAAATTACTGTTAGTAAAAAGGATTGAATTGTTTTCATGTTGATAAAGTATAGGTTAATCATTTAAATAAGGAAGTTTTAAAATTCATTTAGTGGTTAGAGAATGAAAAACTTTTTCTTATTTCTTGGACCAAAATTATCGCGCGCACGAAAGAAAAGGAATGATAAAAATCATGATGAAAGTTTTATTAAATTGTTATAGTAAGGTGCGTAAAGCCTTATTATTGCTATGATTTTAATTTTTTAAAATGAAATTAATTACTAAATGCTTGTTTGTTAATGTGTTGTATTCTGTGTGGGAAAATGCCAATATAATTTTTTGATCAGCTTTTTTTGAAGCTTAATTAAGAATGAATGCAAAAACCAAACAAAAAATGGCAAAAGTGATTAACTTTGCAGCATGCAAATGGAGAAAAAAGACATAAGAGCCTTATCAAAAGAACAGCTTCGCGATTTTTTTGTTGAAAATGGAGATAAAGCTTTCCGTGGAAATCAGGTTTATGAGTGGTTGTGGAGCAAAGGCGCTCACAGTTTTGACGATATGACAAACGTAGCGAAAGCTACAAGATCAATGCTTGAGAATAATTTTGTAATCAATCATATTAAGGTTGATACAATGCAGAAGAGTAGTGACGGAACAGTAAAAAATGCCGTTCGACTTCATGACGGACTAGTGGTTGAATCGGTTTTAATTCCGACAGAAACAAGAACTACTGCCTGTGTTTCTAGTCAAGTTGGTTGCAGTTTAGATTGTAATTTCTGTGCAACAGCAAGATTAAAAAGAATGCGAAATCTAGAACCAGGCGAAATTTACGATCAGGTTCTGGCTATAGATAAAGAAAGTCGTCTATATTACAATCATCCACTTTCGAATATTGTTTTTATGGGAATGGGAGAGCCTTTAATGAATTATAATAATGTCATTAAAGCTATCGATATGATTACATCAGAGGAAGGTTTAGGAATGTCTCCAAAACGAATTATGGTTTCTACTTCAGGAATTCCGAAAATGATTAAAAAAATGGCAGATGACGATGTGAAGTTTAAACTGGCAGTTTCTCTGCATTCAGCTATAGACGAAACGCGTGCCCGCATTATGCCTTTCAGTAAAAACTTTCCGTTAAAAGATTTACGAGAAGCATTAGAATATTGGTATAGAAAAACAAAAAGCAAAGTTTCATACGAATATGTAGTTTGGAAAGGAATTAATGACGATAAAGCTTCAGTTGATGCTTTGGTTAAATTCTGTAAATATGTGCCTTGTAAAGTCAATTTGATTGAATATAATCCGATTGATGATGGTGAATTCCAACAAGCTTCAGAAGAATCGATTATGGCTTATATAAAAGCGCTAGAAAATATTGGAGTAGTGGTAAAAGTAAGAAGAAGCCGAGGAAAAGACATTGACGCCGCTTGCGGGCAGCTAGCCAACAAAGAAGCCTAAAATATTCGCCAGAATATACTCCGCTAGGAGTATCTGATCGGTAGATAAGAAGAAGCCGAGGTAAAGATATTGACGCAGCCTGCGGACAATTAGCCAATAAAGAAGCATAAAAATATTCACCAGAATATACTCCGCTAGGAGTATCTGATAGGTAGAAAAAAAATATTGACAATCGGGCATATGTCCCATCGGGACATTTGATTGGTTTTACACGATATAAAAAAGCATTAAAAAACAGAAGTATTTCTCGTTTTTAATGCTTTTTATTTTGGACAAAAAGGATGCTTATTTTTTCAAATCTATTTCTTCTGTAACTCCGTCTTTTGTTACTGTTGCAAGAGTATCACATTCTCCGTTTCCATAATCAATAGTTGCTAAAGCGCCATTTTTAGTGATAGAAACAATTCCTTTTACTGCAAAAGATTTTCTACATGCAGCATTAAATTCTAATGGAGTTGTAATTTCTGCCGAAAAAGTATCTCCATTAGGGAAAGTTGTAGAGCCGCTTCCTGTAACAACAAACACATTATCATCCCAATCAAACCAAGTATCATAACCAGAAGTCATTTCTTTTACCAAACTACCTTTTCTGGTATACACTTTTCCATCATCAAAAGTAATTGTTAAATCTATCGAAGCCGTTGAAACTGGATGTGGCGTTACCAATATATTGGTTTCTTTAATCGTTCTCACAATGCTTTTGCTTCCTTGAAGTTTTCTGCCATTATGATAAAACCCTTCAAATGTATAGCTGATGGTTTGGGTAGAAGAGCTAAAATCGTTTGAAAAAGACACAACCATTTTTCCTTTTACGGTATTTCCGTTATTCAGTGTACATCCTTCAACACCAAAATCTACGGTTTTTGTCCAAGTATTATTGGTTAAAACGGTAGTGATTGTGGCACAGCTTGGAAGGAAACTTTTTATTGGTCCACTAGGTTTTGAATTTATGTTAAGCTGAGCACTAAATTGATCTTCAGCAATATTCGTAACGTCTTCTACAGAGGCATCAATTTTAGCATTAGCTATAATTTCGTCATTTGTAATCGCAGCTGATGATCCGTCATTTGTTTTTTCATCAGAATTACAGCTAATGAAAAAAGACAATGTAATTATACATGTTCCAATTAATAAAAATTTTGTTTTCATAAATAAATAGTTTTGGGTTCTTTTTTAGTTAATGAATTCAAATCAGTATTAGTTAGAGCTATTTTTGGAGGGTGTTTTTAGATTATGATGTAAAATATTAAAATCCTAACCTAAAATACACAACGTATTTTTATTTAAAATAGTATATTTGAAACCTAAATGAATATTACGTCTCAAATAAAGCAGCCTATTTTTAACGAGATGGAACTTTTCGAGAAAAAGTTCCATGAATCGATGACTTCGAAGGTTGCGTTATTAAACCGAATCACTTATTATATCGTAAACCGCAAGGGAAAACAAATGCGTCCGATGTTTGTTTTTCTTACTGCAAAAATGGTTTCTGGCGGTACTGTAAACGAAAGAACCTATCGCGGTGCTTCGGTAATTGAACTTATTCACACTGCAACTTTGGTTCACGATGACGTGGTTGATGACAGTAATCGCCGTCGCGGATTTTTCTCAATCAATGCGCTTTGGAAAAATAAAATTGCCGTTTTGGTTGGAGATTATTTATTGTCTAAAGGTTTATTGCTTTCTATAGATAATGGTGATTTCGATTTATTGAGAATCATTTCTGTTGCCGTTCGTGAAATGAGCGAAGGAGAATTGCTTCAAATAGAAAAAGCTCGCCGACTTGATATTACCGAAGATGTTTACTACGAAATCATCAGAAAAAAACAGCAACACTTATTGCGGCTTGTTGTGCGCTTGGCGCGAAAGCCGTAATTGAAGATGAAATTCAGGTTGAAAATATGCGAAAGTTTGGTGAACTAATCGGAATGGCATTTCAAATCAAAGATGATTTATTTGATTATAGCGAAGAAGCCATCGGAAAACCAACCGGAATCGATATTAAAGAGCAAAAAATGACTTTGCCTTTAATTCACGTTTTAAATACTTGTACTCCGCAGGAAAAAAAGTGGTTGATAAACTCCATCAAAAACCACAACAAAGACAAAAAACGCGTAAAAGAAGTTATTGCCTTTGTAAAAAATAATAATGGTTTGGCTTACGCCGAAAACAAAATGGTCGAATTCCAGCAGGAAGCGCTTTCTCTTTTAGAAAACTATCCAGATTCTGAGTTTAAATCAGCTCTTACTTTGATGGTGAATTATGTAATTGAGAGAAAGAAATAGTTTCTTTAATTAGAAAATCAGAAAATTTATTAATTAGATAATTGGTTTACTTTGTTGTAAATCAGTTATCTATTTTTGTTTTATTGGGATTTTGATTTTTTTTATTGAAAATTTTTCTCCCCATGCAACCATTTCAAAACTCTATGCGTCTATGCTAATAGAAGTCTGTTTCTAAAACCAAAACCAAACCGAAAGCGTATTAATGAAAATTATTCATTTACATCAAGAAGAAACCAAAATCATAAAGCTGGCTGTCGAAAACAATCGTCAGGCGCAGCAGCAGATTTACGGTAAATATTCTTCGAAAATGTTAAGCGTTTGCCGACAATATATAAAAGATATTCAGCTGGCAGAAGATGTAATGATAACCGCTTTTATGAAAGCCTTTACCAATCTGAAAAACTTTGAACACAAAGGAAGTTTCGAAGGCTGGATTCGGAGAATTATGGTTAACGAATGTATTTCGTATTTAAGAGTTCAGAAAAAAGTAAGTTTTGCCGAAGATGAATTTTTTACAGAAGAAAGTTTTAATGAAATCGACAGCCAGTTTACGGTAGAACAAATTCAGTTTTTAATTGATGCTCTGCCAGATGGTTATAAAATGGTTTTCAATTTATACGCCATCGAAGGATATAAACACAATGAAATTGCCAAGATGTTAGGAATTAATGAAGGAACATCGAAATCGCAATTATCGCACGCCAGGAAAATGCTGCAAACACAAATTACTATTTTAAAAAAACAAGATAATGGAACCGAATAATTTTGAAAAGGATTTCCGTGAAAAATTAAATCAACGCAAAATTGAACCTAGTGAAAAAGCCTGGGATCGATTAGACGCTATGTTGAGTATCGCCGAAGAAAAAAGCCAAAGAAAAATAAAAAATGGTTTTATATAGCTGCGAGTATTATTGGTTTTTTATTGGTTGGAACTTTCTTTTTCAATCAAAAGAAAAATTCAGTTGAAGTTGTTAAAAGTGTTGTAATCGAAGAAAATATTAAAACAAATTCTGTTACAAAACCAATCTTAAATAAAGCTGATTCAGTTCAGGCTGAAACAGTAATTGTTGAAAAAGCTTTGACAGAAACTTCAAATCAAAAATCAAATAAAAAAGAAAACAACTTTAATCAAACACTAAATAAAACTAGTAAAAATGAATCAAATCAAATAGAGGAGTCTTCAATCATCAATAATCAGGAAAAACAATCAATCAACAATCAAAGTGCAGTTGCCGAAAATTCTAAAAAAGAAAATGTAGACCAATTATTAGAAACGGCCGAGAATAAAGTTTTAGCAGAAAATCCGGTAAAAAAAGCAAAAGTAAGAGTAAATGCAGCCGATTTGCTTAATCAGGTCGATGGTGAACTTGAACTTTCGTTTCGGGAAAAAGTAATCACAAAAGTCAATAAAAACTACCAAACGGTAAAAGTTGCTTTAGCGAATAGAAATCAGCAGGAGTAAGGCTAGATTTTTAGAAGCAGGAAGCAGGAAGCAGGAAGTAAGAAGCAAGAAGAAAGAAGAAAGAAAAAAGAGAGCAAGAATAAAAAATATAGATTTAAAGTTCCGAAGGAACGATCCATATCGTAGCGCCGGATTTTAATCCGGGGGGAGATAGAATTCACAATTAACCATTCACAATTAACCATTCACAATTAACCATTCACAATTAAAAAATATCATCAATCACAATCAATAAAAAAAATCAATCATGAAAAATTTTACCATTTACCTCGTAATCCTCGTTTTCTTATTTGTAAGCAAAGTTCTGGGACAAGAAACTTTCGAATCTGAAACAAAAAGAATAGCCAATAAAATTGAGAAGATTACAAAAGAAGAAAAAGAAGCTTTAAAGGAAGAAGTTGAAGCAGTAAATGTTCAGTTATCAGAAGGAAAAATTACACAGGAACAGGCCGATAAGCGTAAAAAAGAATTGGCAGAAGCTAGAGCAGTAATTATGGAAGAGAAAATTACTTTGGCTCAAAACGAACTAAACGATTTAGTGCAGAAAAAAGTCGACGGAAAAATCAAAGAAGATTCTTCGAGAGTGTATATGATTCGCTGGAAATCTCCAAAACAGCATAAAGATTCTATTCATGGCGAAAAAAGAACAACATCGCAGTTTGTGTTTGCGATGGGTTTAAACAACACTATGGTCGACGGAAAACTACAGGATTCAAATTATAGTTTTATAGGCTCGCATTTCTACGAATGGGGTTTTACCTATAATTCAAGATTAATGAAAAACGACAATCTGCTTCATGCAAAATACGGACTTTCATTAATGTATAATAACATTCGAGCAACAGATAACAGAAGTTTTGTTGTAAACGGCGATCAGACAGACCTTGAAGTAAATCCGGTACATTTAACAGAATCTCGTTTTAGAAATGTGTATTTGGTGCTTCCGGTACATTTAGAATTTGATTTTACAAGACCGATAGAAAAAAATGGGAAAACCTATTTTAAAACACATAAAAGTTTTCGTTTTGGAGTGGGTGGTTATGCCGGAATCAACGTAAAATCAAAGCAAATTTTGAAGTTTGAAGAAGATGATTTAAAATACAAAACGAGAATAAAAGGCGATTATAATGTAAATAATTTTATTTACGGTTTGAGTTCTTACATTGGTTACAGAGATGTGAGTTTGTATCTTAAATACGATCTGAATCCGTTGTTTCAGGATAATTTAGTGAAAGAGAATAATATTTCTTTAGGATTACGTTTCGATTTAAATTAAAAATAAAGTTGAGTTTAGTAAGTAGAAAAAGTGCTTCGAAAGAGGCACTTTTTTTTGTAAATTCAGGTTTGATTTGTGTACTTTTACAGGCTCTAATTTTTAAAAAATAATCTAACGTTTTGATTTCACAAAGTACCATAGACGCCGTTTTTGAAACTGCTCGAGTAGAGGAGGTTATTGGCGATTTTGTTAATTTAAAGCGTGCAGGAAGTAACTTTAAAGGATTAAGCCCGTTTTCAGATGAGCGCTCGCCTTCTTTTATGGTATCTCCTGCAAAAGGTATCTGGAAAGATTTTAGTTCCGGAAAAGGAGGAAATTCCGTTGCCTTTTTGATGGAACATTCCCATTTTACATATCCCGAAGCTATTCGTTATTTAGCTAAAAAATACAATATCGAAATTGAGGAAACCGAGCAGACAGAGGCTGAAAAAGCCATAACAGATGTTCGTGAAAGTATGTATCTGGTTTCAGAATTTGCGGCGAAGTATTTTCAGGATGTTTTAATTAATTCTGAAGAAGGAAAAGCAATTGGTTTATCTTACTTTAAAGAAAGAGGATTTACAAATGAAACCATCAAAAAATTTGCTTTAGGATATTCTCCTGAAACCTGGGATGCTTTAACAAAAGAAGCTCTGGGAAAAGGATATAAGCTGGAATTTCTGGAAAGCACAGGTTTAACCATTGCGAGAGAAGATCGTCCTTTTGACCGTTTTAAAGGGCGTGTAATGTTCCCTATTCACAGTATGTCGGGACGTGTTTTGGGTTTTGGAGGACGTATTTTAACCAACGATAAAAAAGCAGCAAAATACCTCAATTCACCAGAAAGTGATATTTACCATAAAAGCAGAGTACTTTACGGAATTTTTCAGGCAAAGCAGGCTATAGCCAAACAAAATAATTGTTATCTCGTTGAAGGTTACACCGATGTAATTCAGTTTAATCAGGCCGGAATCGAAAATGTAGTTGCTTCTTCGGGAACAGCTTTAACACCAGATCAAATCCGATTAGTAAATCGTTTAACGCGAAATATTACCGTACTTTTTGATGGAGATGCTGCCGGACTTCGTGCTTCTATTCGAGGTATCGATTTAATTCTGGAAGAAGGAATGAACGTTAGAGTTTGTGCTTTCCCCGATGGAGAAGATCCGGATAGTTTTGCCAGAAAAAATTCGCATGACGATTTAGTGCGGTATTTAGAAGAAAACAGTAAAGATTTTATACAGTTTAAAGCTTCTATTTTGATGGGAGAAGCCAAAAACGATCCTATAAAAAAAGCCGATTTAATCCGAGATATGGTTGCCAGTATTTCGAAAATACCGGACAGAATTCAGCGCGAAGTTTATATTCAGGAATGTGCCCGAATTATGGATATTTCTGAACAAGTTTTAGTAAGTACGCTGGCACAGCTGATTCAAAAAGATCTTTCTGAAGCAAATAAAAGACAAAAACAGGAACAAAAACCTTTTGAGGTTGTTAGAAACCAGCCTTCAAAACAAGCCAATTATTCAGGAGGAGATCCGGAAGATCCGCGAACCGGGCCGCCCGAGGATTATTATCCTGGTGATATGGGACATCAGCAAGGACCTGAAAAAGTAGATATTTTATACGGTTTCGAAAGAAAGATTATCGAAATACTATTGTTGTACGGAAATGTTTTAGAAGACTTTGAAGATGTTTTCTTAAAAGCAGATGAAGAAGGGAATGTAAAAGAGGTTTCTGAAAAAAGAAAATATAAGGTTTACGAGAAAATTTATCTAAGTCTGCAGGAAGACGAGGTAGAACTATCAAATCAATTATTTCAGAATATTTTTAATGGATTAATTGATTTTTATAATCAAAATGAAACGTTTAGTTTAGATAAATATCTAATGCATTTACAGCCTGAATTTGCTCAGGAAGTAACCAATATTCTGATGGAAGACGAAAAAGTAACCATTCATAATTGGGAAGGACAAAATATTTATCCGAAACATAAAAACGTAACTATTGAGCAAAATGTTTCTGATACAATTTTTTCCATGAGATGGTTTTTGGTTTCAAAACTGATTCATGAATTGAAAAACACACTGATTACAGATCCTCAGGAAGATAATTCAGAATTGTTATCGATGGTGGTTGATTATTCGAAACTATTGAATAATTTCTCTAAAAAGCTCGGAAGGGTAGTAGTGCCTTACCATGGCGGGTAAAAATCAAAAAGCTCTATACTGATTAACAATATAGAGCTTTTTTTATGGTTGATGATTCTGCCCAAGCAAATCAAATTCCCATCAAATTAATTAGATAATTTCTAAAGTTTTAGCTTTGTTAACTAAGTCAACTAAGTTAGTAACGTTTAATTTCGTTAATAATCTTAGTTTGTAAGTACTGATCGTTTTTTCGTTCAGACTTAAGATTTTAGAAATCTCGTTGTTTTTCTTACCATCACTTAAATAACGTAAAACCTCGATTTCACGGTTAGAAAGTTTTCTGTACAAACGTTCGCTCTTGCTTTGTTTAGCAATAAGGGCCATGTTTTTGCGAACTGTTTCGTTGATGATAATTTTTCCTTCGTGTACTTTAATAATAGAAAGACCTAAAGTTTCAAGTTTTTCTGTTTTGTGTACATACCCAGATACTCCAGCTTTAATAGCATTTGGAGCATACATTTGCTCAGCTAGGTCACTGAAAATTACAATTTTTGTCTTTGGGAAATTTTTCAAGATTGATTTTACTTCGAAGATACTTGAAAGACCTTCTAATTCTAAATCTAAGATTAGAATATCGATCTCCTTCGTTTGAAGAATATCTCTAACCATTGAAAAATTGCCTACGTTGGCAACAATTGAAATTTGATCGTGGTCTTTGAAATAAGACTTAACGCCAAAGTGAGTCACAGGATGATTGTCTGCAAGACATACTTTAATCATAATTTTACCTTTTTAGAATTGTTATCATGTTTTTGGAGCTGTAAAATTAATAAATAAATTCTGTAATTAATTATTGACAAATGTTAAAAAAATTATTTTAACGTTTTTGGGATCAAACAAACGGGTATTGCTTCCATTTTATGCTTGTTGCTGGTGTTTAATCTTTTATAAATTTCAAAGACAGATTTTTCTCTCCCATTAAAGTCATCTGCTGATTTTCCTGACTCTGCGGCAATCATTGCCCATTCAAGTTCGTCATAACTAGCGCCTAATTGATCTTCATCGGTTCTGTTATCTCCAAAAAGTCCGTCAGTTGGAGCAGCTGTTAAAATTGATTCCGGAACTGTTAAATACTCTCCTAAAGCATAAACATCAGATTTCATTAAATCGGCAATTGGACTTAAGTCGACACCTCCATCACCATATTTTGTGTAGAATCCTACACCGAAATCTTCTACCTTATTCCCTGTTCCGGCCACTAAAAGCCCGTGAATTCCAGCTAGATAGTATAAAGAAGTCATTCTTAATCGTGCTCTTGTGTTGGCTAGCGATAAATTAACTTTTGTTGAATCTTTTGAAGTAGGCACAGCTGCTTTAAAAGCCTCAAAAGTGTCAGTTAAATCAGTCTTAACACTTGAGACATTTGAAAAACGTTTTTTTAGCTGCTCAATATGTTCTCTTCCTCTTGATACCTGACTTTCAGCTTGATGTATCGGCATTTCAACGCATAAAACTTGCAAACCGGTCTGCGCACACAAGGTAGAAGTCACTGCTGAGTCAATTCCACCTGAGATTCCGATTACAAAACCATTTACTTTTGCATTAGCCGCATAGTTTTTTAACCATTCAACAATATGTGTATTTACTTTTTCTGTCTGAATTGTGCTTTTTTTAGCCATAATAGTTCAAGTTTTAAGATGGAGGGATGTATATTTGCAGAATTATTTTTTTAAGTAAAAAAATACCTAAAAATCCAGCAACACAAATCTAAATAAAATAAAATGAAAATGTATCGCTTTGTAGTGGTTCTGTGCTTGTTTTTTTTGTCTTGTGACCAAAAAACAAAGGTTGAAAAAGAAGTAGAAGAAATTCCGGTTGATATTAAAGTTGAACGCTTTGATAAAGCGTTTTTTGAAACCAAACCTGAAGATCTTTCTAAATTAAAAAAACAATATCCATACTTTTTTCCTGGAAATGATGATAATATCTGGCTTCAAAAAATGAAAGAGCCAATTTGGAGAGAAGTCTACGAAGAAGTACAAAAAAAATACAGCAACTTTGAGCCTGTTCGCGAAGAATTCAATGAACTTTTTAAACACGTAAAATATTATTTCCCAAAAACTAAAACTCCAAAAGTAGTTACTGTAATTGGAGAAATGGACTATAATGCAAAGGCAATTTATGCAGACAGTCTGGTTGTGGTTGCTTTGGAGTTGTATTTAGGCAAAGATCATAAGTTTTATGAGTTTCCTAATTATATAAAATACAATTTTGAAGAAAGACAAATTATGCCGGATGTGGTTTCGAGTTTTACATACAGAAACATCCCGGCTTTTCCTGATAAAAATTTAGTTTCACAAATGATTTTTGAAGGGAAACAGCTGTATGCAAAAGATTTGCTTTTGCCAAATTATACAGATGCAGAAAAAATGGGATATACGCCCGAACAAATAAAATGGTGTGAAGAAAATGAAAGCTATATGTGGCGATATTTTCTTGAAAATGAAATGTTGTATAGTTTAGATCCTAAACTTACAACCCGATTTATAGCACCTGCTCCATTCTCTAAATTTTATTTAGAAATAGATAATGATTCTCCGGGAAGGGTTGGGGCCTGGATAGGCTGGCAGATTGTTCGTTCGTACATGAAGAATAACAATGTATCGCTGTCGGAATTATTAAAAGTAAACGCAAAAGAAATTTTCGAAAAGTCAAAATATAAACCTAAGAAATAATGTCAAATACTATAAAATCAGAAATTAAATTCAACGTTGAATTAGACGAAAACCGTGTTCCGGAAAAATTAACATGGAGCGCTCAAGATGGCGGTGTTGCCGAAGAAGAAGCAAAAGCGATCATGTTGTCAATATGGGACAGTAAAGCGCAGGAAACAATGCGTATTGATTTGTGGACAAAAGATATGCCTGTAGATGAAATGAAAGTTTTCTTTCACCAAACTTTAGTGGCTATGGCTGATACTTTTAAACGAGCAACAGATGACGAAAAAATGTCGGATACAATGAAGGACTTCTGTGATTACTTTGCAGAAAAACTGGAACTTGCGAAGTAAGTTTTTTTAAATTTCAAAATAAATAAAAATTCCAAATTCCAATATTTGAGAATGAATATTTATAAAAAAATCCCAAACTCCAATTTAAAATGGAATTTGGGATTTTTTATATTTTAAAATTTGATTTTTACCTTGGGATTTGGAATTTGAAGCATTGGAAATTTAACTCTAAAATTCCGAGTTATTTTTAAAAACTTCCTGATTTACTTCGTCTATATAAGACAAAAGTTCTTCTTTTCCGATTGATTCTGTAGATGAGGTTACAAAATACTGAGGCATTTCGGCCCAATTGTTGGCAAACATTTGTTTGCGATAAGCGGCAATATGGGAGTCAATTTTTCCTTTACTGATTTTATCTGCTTTGGTAAAAATAATACAAAACGGAATTTCGCTTTCGCCCATATATGACATGAATTCAATGTCAATTTTTTGAGCTTCATGACGAATATCAATCAAAACAAAAGCGCACACTAATTGTTCTCTGTTTTCAAAATAATCAGTAATGAACTGTTGGAAGACTGATTTTGTTTTTTTTGAAACTTTAGCATAACCATAACCCGGTAAATCGACCAAAAACCAGTTATTATTGATTTTAAAATGATTTATCAATTGTGTTTTTCCCGGTTTTGCCGATGTTTTGGCTAAGTTTTTATTATTGGTAATCATATTTATTAATGATGATTTACCAACGTTGGATCTGCCTATAAATGCATATTCCGGAAGAAAATCTTTCGGGCATTTTGATGCATCAGAATTACTGACAATAAATTCGGCGGTATTAATTTTCATGTTTTTTCGGGTTTTAAAACCTCAAATATCAAAAGTTAGATGCTATAAATTCTTTTCGGTAAGCCATTTTTCAAGAATTTCATTAAATTCCTGAGGATGTTCCATCATAGCAGCATGTCCACATTTGTCAATCCAATACAAAGTTGAATTTGGCAATAAAGTATTAAATTCTTCAGCAACATTTGGGGGTGTTACAGTATCATTTTTACCCCAAATAATACAGGTTTCAACTGTCATTTTTGGTAAATCTTTTGCCATATTATGACGAATTGCACTTTTGGCAATAGTCAGCGTTTTAATTAATTTGATACGATCATTTGCCGTTGCATACACTTCGTCGATAAGATCCGGAGTTGCAATTTTTGGGTCATAAAATACAGCTTCAGCTTTTGTTTTGATGTATTCGTAATCGCCTCTTCTTGGATAGCTGTCTCCCATTGCGCTTTCGTAAAGTCCAGAACTTCCTGTAATTACAAGTCCGGCAACTTTTTCTGGATAAAGTTTTGTATGGTACAAAGCAATGTGTCCTCCAAGAGAGTTTCCTAGAAGAATAACCTTGTCAAATCCTTTGTAAGTGATAAAGTCTTTTACGTATTTCGCAAAACTTTTTACGTTTGTTTTTAAAATGCTTTGAGTGTATATTGGCAAGTCCGGGATTACAACTTTGTATCCTTTCGCTGGGAAATATTGCGCTACACCATCAAAGTTACTAAGACCTCCCATTAATCCATGTAAAATAACAATTGGAGTTCCTTCGCCAGCTTCAAAATAGCTGTATTTGCCTTCTTTTTTGTAGTTTTTGTCCATCTAGTTTTATGCCAATTTCAATTTCGACAAATATAGGGTTTAATAAATAAAAATGAATTTTTGCTGCGATTTTTTAACTACATAATTTTAGTAGAACTTATAAGTGGTTAAAAATCAGGTTTTAGAATGTTTTTTACTACATTATGAATATGTTAAATTCATTGCATAATAATTACTTTTTTAAGGAAAATACTATTTATTTTTCGTAATTGTTAAAAGAATTGATCTTCGAACTGATTAATATCTAAAGTATTGATTTGGTTATAATTAAACAAGGTGGTAGAAAAGTGGTTAAACTTATTAACAAAGTGGTATTTAGTGGTAATATGTGGTAATTTTTTTTATATTTTTGCTGTATAACATGTTAAGTAGTTTTTCTTGAATTCAATTGTAGGGACATACGAGTGTAAAGTCGATGCAAAAGGGCGGTTAATGATACCTGCACCTTTAAAAAAGCAGCTGGCGACCTCTCTTCAGGACGGTTTTGTCCTGAAGCGCTCTGTTTTTCAACAATGTCTTGAATTGTATCCAATGGATGAATGGAATTTGATGATGGCGAAAATTAACAAGTTGAACCGTTTTGTGAAGAAGAACAATGATTTCATTCGCAGATTTACTGCCGGCGTAAAAGTGGTAGAGATTGATGCATTAGGAAGATTGCTTGTTCCAAAAGATTTGGTGACTTTTTCAGGTATTTCTAAAGATGTTGTATTCTCATCTGCGGTTAATATTGTGGAAATTTGGGATAAAGATTTATATGAAAAATCAATAAGCGGCGAAGATATGGATTTTGCTGATTTAGCCGAGGAAGTAATGGGAAATATTAATGACGACGACAATGGAATATCATAATCCGGTTTTACTTCATCCAACGGTTGATGGTTTAGATATTAAACCAGACGGCATTTATGTAGATGTTACGTTTGGCGGCGGCGGACACTCAAAAGAAATTTTGAGACGATTAGGGCCAAACGGAAAGCTGTTTGCTTTTGATCAGGACGAAGATGCATTGGCAAATGCACTGCCAGACGAAAGATTTACGCTGATTAATGAGAATTTTAGATTCATAAAAAGGTTTCTTCGTTTTCACGGTGTAAAAGCGGTTGACGGAATTCTGGCAGATTTAGGGGTTTCATCACATCAGTTTGATGTTCCTGAAAGAGGTTTTTCAACCCGATTTGATGCTGAACTCGATATGCGGATGAGTCAGAAAAATGATTTGAATGCCTTTCGTGTAGTTAACGAATATGAAGAACAGGATTTACGTCGTGTTTTTTTTGATTATGGGGAGTTGAAAAACGCACCGGTTTTGGCAAGAACAATTGTTGAAGCAAGAAGAGATTACCCAATCAAAACGACAGATGAACTGAAAGAAGTTTTAAAAAGATATTTACCGGAGAAAGTTCGAAATAAAATATTGGCTCAGATTTATCAGGCCATTCGAATTGAGGTAAATCAGGAAATGGATGTTTTGAAAGAATTTATTGAACAGTCTCTTGAAATTTTGAAACCAGGAGGAAGATTTTCAGTAATATCATATCATTCTCTTGAAGACAGACTGGTAAAAAGATTTATTAAAAACGGAATGTTTGAAGGTGAACCAGAAAGAGATTTTTACGGAAACTATTCAGTACCGTTTAAAACTATTGGAAAACTGATTGTTCCGGACGACGAAGAAATCAAAATCAACAATAGAGCAAGAAGTGCCAAATTGAGAATTGCTGAGAAGCTATAATATATATAGGTAGAAAAAATGAAAAGCGGAGTATTTAGCATATTAAAAGCAAGATTTTTAATAAACGATGATGCAGTAAAAAACTGGCGGTTTATTGTTTTTATAATTCTGCTGGCGATTTTAATGATTGCAAATACACAGCGATACGAGCAAAAGGTTTTTGAAATCGCAAAATTAAATAATGAAGTAAAAGAGCTCAGATCTGAATTTGTAGACCGACGCTCTGAACTGATGAAATTAAAAATGGAATCAACGATATCAGATAAGATGCAGGAAAAACAAATTTTTCCATCGACAGTTCCACCAATAAAAATAGAAGTTAAAAAAGAAGAAGAAAAAAGTTTCTTTAAAAGAATATGGCAGTAGACGATAAACATATATCCTACAGAATTTACCTCGTAGCAATTTTCATCTTTTTGATGGCAATTGCTATTGTCGTTAAATTAACTAATATTCAATGGGTTGAAGGAGATCATTACAGACAACTGGCAAAACAGCGTACAGTTAGAAATTTTGTAATTCCGGCCAATAAAGGAAATATTTATTCAGCAGATGGAAGTTTACTGGCAACATCAATTCCAAATTATGAGATTCGTTTTGATGCAAAAGCGCCAAAGCAAGAAACTTTTGAAAAATATGTAAAACAATTGTCTGATTCTTTAGAAACAGTTTTAGACAGACCATCTGGTTATTACGAAAAAGAATTAAGAAAAGCGAGAACAAATAAAAATCGATATTATTTAATCGCCCGCAATTTAAGCTATACAGAATACATGAAAATCAAAGGATTTCCATTATTCAAATTAGGAGCTTTTAAAGGCGGAATTATCGTTGAGCAAGAGACAGTTAGAAAACACCCAATTGGTAAAATTGCAGAAAGAACCATTGGTTACGATCGTATCGATCCAGCTACAGGAATAGAAGTAGGAAAAGGAATAGAGTGGGCTTTTAAAAGTTACCTAAACGGAAAAGACGGTAAAATTTTAAAGCAAAAAATTGCAAAAGGACAATGGAAACCCATTCGTGATGTAAACGAAGTAGATCCAATTGACGGTTACGATGTAATTTCTACAATTGATGTTTTTATTCAGGATATTGCGCACCACGCTCTTTTAAAACAATTAGAAGATTACGAAGCAGATCACGGCTGCGTTGTAGTTATGGAAACAGAAACAGGTTACGTAAAAGCCATTTCTAATTTAGGAAGAGCAGAAGACGGATCATATTACGAAACAACAAATTATGCCATTGCTGAATCTCACGAACCGGGATCGACTTTTAAACTAGTCGATTTAATGGCCATTTTAGAAGATAAAGTAGCAGATACAAGTACGGTTTATGACAGCCACGGCGGTGTTGTTAAATATTACGGAAGATCTGTTCGTGATTCGCATAATGGGGGCTATGGGAAAGTTTCATTAGCACGCGGATTCGAACTTTCGTCAAATACTGTAATGGTTCAGGCAGTTTATAATAATTACAAAAGCAACCCGTCAAAATTTGTAAATCATATTAAAAATTTTGGTTTAGATAAAACTTTAGGATTACATTTTAAAGGAGAAGGTAGGCCGATTATCCCGCATCCGGGAGATAAAAGCTGGTCAGGAACTTCACTCCCTTGGATGGCTTTTGGATACGAAGTTTCAGTTACACCAATGCAGACACTGGCATTTTACAATTCAGTTGCTAATAATGGTGTAATGGTGAAGCCGCAATTTGTATCAGAAGTTAAAGAATGGAATAAAACCATTAAAAAATTTGATACAGAAGTTATTAATCCGAGAATTTGTTCGCCTGAAACGCTTAAAAAAATTAGAGCAGTTTTATTGAATGTAGTTAAAAAAGGAACAGCATCTAAATTGTATTCGAAAGATTTTTCGATGGCAGGAAAAACAGGAACAGCTCAGATGAATTATGGAGGAAAAGAAGGGAAATCAGCATTGTATTATGCGTCTTCATTCGTAGGATATTTTCCGGCAGATCATCCAAAATATTCATGTATTGTAGTGGTACATAAACCAAATACATCAAAAAATAATTATTACGGAGCAGACGTGGCAGGGCCGGTTTTTAAAAGAATTGCCCAAAAAATATTTACAGATGCGCCATCAACAAATAAAATAAAACAACTGGATTCTAAGATTCCAAAACAAGAAATCAGTTATGATAAGTTTGATAAAGAATCAAACAAAAAATTAAATCAAATTCCTAATTTAAAAGGAATGCCGGGAATGGATGCCATTGCTTTACTGGAAAATTTAGGTTTAAAAGTAAAAGTAAATGGAGTAGGGAAAGTAAAAAATCAGTCAATTCAGGCTGGTCAGAGTATTATTAAAAACACAACTATAGTATTAGAATTATCGTGAAAATACTAAAAGACATATTATATAAAGTGGCTATTGAATCTGTAACTGGTTCAACAGATATCAATATCCAAAAAATAGAATTTGATTCACGAAAAGTAGAAGCAAATGATATTTTCGTGGCAATCAGAGGTTCGCTTTCTGATGGACACGATTATATAGAAAAAGCGATTCAACTTGGTGCAAAAGCTATTATTTGTGATACACTTCCTGAAAATATTCAGAAAGAGGTTACTTATATTCAGGTAAAAGATACTAATGCGGCGCTTGCTTTTATGGCGGCTAATTATTTTGGAGATCCTTCTGCAAAACTAAAATTAGTTGGAGTAACAGGAACAAACGGAAAAACAACTATAGCATCATTGTTATTTCAGTTGTTTAAAAAAGCAGGATTTAAAGTGGGGTTATTATCAACTGTAAAAATAATGGTTGATGAAACAGAGTATCCGGCAACGCACACAACACCAGATTCAATTACCATTAATCATTATTTAAATGAAATGATCGAAGCTGGAGTTACGCATTGTTTTATGGAGGTAAGTTCACACGGAATCCATCAAAAACGTACAGAAGCTTTGCATTTTGTGGGCGGAATTTTTACGAATCTTTCGCACGATCATTTAGATTACCATGCCACTTTTGCTGAATACAGAGATGTAAAAAAATCATTTTTTGATTCGCTGCCAAAAACGGCTTTTGCGTTATCAAATATTGATGATAAAAACGGAACTGTAATGCTTCAAAATACTGTGGCAAGAAAGTTTACGTATGCTCTGAAATCGTATGCTGATTTTAAAGCTACAATTTTAGAAAGCCAATTATCGGGTTTATTATTAAAAATTAATGATAACGAAGTTTGGGTGAAACTGATTGGTACTTTTAATGCTTACAATGTTTTAGCAATTTACGGAACAGCTGTTGAGTTAGGACTGGATAGCCTTGAGGCGTTGCGTTTATTGTCTGATTTAGAAAGTGTTTCAGGTCGTTTTCAATATATCGTATCAGATGGTGGAATTACAGCTGTTGTAGATTATGCACATACTCCTGATGCTTTAGAAAATGTTTTAAAAACGATAAATGATATCCGTACAAAAAACGAACAATTGATTACAGTTGTAGGCTGCGGCGGAAACAGAGACAAAACAAAAAGACCAATTATGGCAAAAATTGCAACAGATCTTAGTGATAAAGCAATTTTAACATCAGATAATCCAAGAAACGAAGATCCGGAAGTGATTTTAGATGAAATGGAACAAGGTGTAGAAGCTCATAATTATAAAAAGATATTAAGAATTACAGATCGAAAACAAGCTATTAAAACCGCTTGTCAATTGGCTCAGCCAAATGATATTATTCTGATTGCAGGAAAAGGACATGAAACCTATCAGGAAATAAATGGTGTTCGCCATCATTTTGACGATATGGAAACAGTAAAAGAAATTTTAGATCAACTAAATAAATAATAAAGAGGAAATTCCAAATCCCAATAAACTTTAGATTTTGGGTTTTTAAAAAATTGGAATTTAATTTGAGATTGGAATTTAAAAAAATAGAAAAATATGCTGTACTATTTATTTGAATATTTTGACAAAACATTGGACCTTCCTGGAACGGGGGTTTTCCAATACATCACATTTAGATCGGCATTGGCATTTATGCTTTCATTGCTTTTGTCAACAATTTATGGTAAAAGAGTAATTAACTTTTTGCGCCGTCAGCAAGTAGGAGAAACGGTGCGTGAATTGGGTCTTGCAGGTCAAAATGAAAAAGCCGGTACACCAACAATGGGAGGTTTAATTATCATTTTTGCCACATTAATTCCGGTTTTGTTGTTTGCGAGGCTGCATAACATTTATATCGTATTGCTAATTGTAACTACTTTATGGATGGGAACGATTGGTTTTGTAGACGATTATATCAAAATATTCAAAAAAGATAAACAAGGATTAAAAGGAATTTTTAAAGTTATTGGTCAAGTTGGTCTTGGGATCATTGTTGGAGCAGTTCTTTATTTTAATCCTGCCGTTACAGTAAGAACAGATACAGGTCGTACAGATGTGTTTAAAACTGCTGTAAACTCGACTGTTATTGTACCTGCTGGAGTTGAAGAAAAGTCTACAGCAACTACAATTCCTTTCGTAAAAAACAACGAATTTGATTATGCCGAAGTATTGTCTTTTATGGGAGATGGATATGAGAAATGGGCTTGGTTAGTATTTATTCCGGTTGTGATTTTTATTATCACAGCAGTTTCAAACGGAGCTAATTTAACAGACGGAATTGACGGACTCGCGGCAGGAACTTCTGCAATTTCGGTCCTCGCACTCGGAATATTTACGTTTGTTTCCGGTAACATCATTTTCTCAAATTACCTCAATATAATGTACATACCCAATTCGGGAGAAATGACTGTCTTTATATCAGCATTTGTTGGAGCGTTAATTGGATTTCTTTGGTACAATTCATTTCCGGCATCTGTATTTATGGGAGATACAGGAAGTTTGACAATTGGCGGAATCATCGCTGTTTTAGCGATTGCAGTTCGTAAAGAAATATTAATCGTTTTATTCTGTGGAATCTTCCTTGCCGAAAGTGCTTCGGTAATTATTCAGGTAAGTTATTTTAAATACACTAAAAAGCGTTTTGGCGAAGGAAGAAGAATTTTCCTGATGTCGCCGCTTCATCATCACTATCAGAAAAAAGGATATCACGAAAGTAAAATTGTGACCCGTTTTTGGATTGTTGCCGTAATGTTAGCCATTTTATCAATTGTTACATTAAAACTAAGATAGATGAGGCTAGTAGTACTTGGAGGAGGAGAAAGCGGTGTTGGAACCGCGATCCTGGGAAAAAAGCAGGGATACGATGTTTTTGTGTCGGATTTTGGAAAGATAAAAGAAAGCTATAAAGAAGTTCTTATCATTAATAAAATTGCCTGGGAAGAAGAACAGCATACTGAAGATTTAATTCTAAATGCTGATGTTGTGATGAAAAGCCCCGGAATTCCGGACAAGTCTCCGATAGTAAAAAAACTAGTTGCAGCGGGAATAAAAGTGATTTCGGAAATTGAATTTGCAAAGCCTTTCACAGAAGCATTGACCATTGGAATTACAGGAAGTAACGGTAAAACAACAACAACAATGTTGACGCATCATTTGCTTAAATCGGCCGGACTCAATGTAGGCTTGGGAGGAAATATAGGAAAGAGTTTTGCCTGGCAGGTAGCCGAAAATAAATACGACGCATACGTTCTTGAATTAAGCAGTTTTCAGTTAGACGGAATAATAGATTATAGGCCGGATATAGCAATCATAACCAATATCAGTCCGGATCATTTAGATCGATATGAATATAAATATGAAAATTATATCAATTCGAAGTTCCGAATAACGATGAACCAAACCGAAAGTGATTATCTCATTTACGATGCAGACGATGAGGCAAGCACAGAATGGTTAAAAAACAACAAAACAAAAGCAAAATTAATTCCTTTTTCATTGACAAAATCATTTGACGAAGGAGCTTCTATAAATAACAATAAAATGGAAATAAAGATCAACCAAGAAGAGTTTACAATGGATACAGAACACATTGCGTTAGAAGGAAAACATAATATGAAAAACGCAATGGCAGCAAGCTCTGTAGCAAAACTGATGCAAATTAGAAATGCAACGATTCGTGAAAGTTTATCTAATTTTCAAGGTGTTGAACACCGTTTAGAAAAAGTATTAAAAATCCAGAATGTACAATATATCAACGATTCAAAAGCAACAAATGTAAACGCTACTTTTTTTGCTCTAGATAGTATGAATGTTCCAACAGTTTGGATTGTTGGTGGAGTTGATAAAGGAAACGATTACAACGAATTAATGCCATTGGTTCGTGAAAAAGTAAAAGCAATCATTTGCTTGGGAATCGATAACCGTAAAATTATTGATGCTTTTGGAGCCGTAGTAGACATTATGGTTGAAGTAAACAACATGAACGACGCTGTAAAAACAGCTCAAAGATTAACAGAAAAAGGCGATGCAGTTTTATTATCTCCAGCCTGCGCAAGTTTCGATTTATTCGAAAACTACGAAGACAGAGGAAAACAATTTAAACAAGCAGTGCATAATTTATAATTTTAGATTTTAGATTTTAGATTGTTCAATCTTTGAACTTAAAAAGTTCTTTTTGATTATGACGACGGATGAAATGAAGGTGAGAACCAAAAAGTTCTCATTAATGATAATTGAATTGGCGGAGAAAATGCCAAATACAAATGTGATTAGATCAATTACTAATCAAATAGTAAGAAGTGGAACATCTGTTGGAGCAAATTACAGAGCAGTATGCAGAGCCAGAAGCGATAGAGAATTTGTAGCTAAAATGAATATTGTTTTAGAAGAAGCAGATGAAACTTTGTTTTGGTTAGAAATTATAAAAGAAAAAATGTGGATTGCAAAATCTGAATTAGAAATAATTTGGAAAGAAGGAAATGAACTGACTGCCATTTTTGTAAGTAGTTTAAAAACAGTAAACAACAGGATAAATAGTAAAAATTAGTTTAAAGGTTTAGGAAGAAAAAATCTGAAATCTAAATTCTAAAATCTAAAATATGAAGGAGCTGGTAAACAAATTAAAAGGAGACAGGGTAATATGGTCATTCGTGGCTTTATTGGCGTTGTTTTCATTTATGCCTGTTTTTAGTGCAAGTAGTAATCTGGCGTACATAGGTCACGGAACCGGAAATACCTTGGGTTATTTAGTAAAACACCTAGCTCACGTTTGTATTGGTTTCCTGATTATTTACTGGGTTCACAAAGTACCGTATCATTATTTTAGAGCGATTTCTAAAATTGCGCTTCCAATAGTTTGGTTGTTGTTGTTGTATACTTTGTTGAAAGGAACCGTAATTGCAGGAGCCAATGCCAGCCGTTGGATTCAGGTGCCGTTCATTGGGATCACGTTTCAGACATCAACATTAGCGGCAAGCGTATTGTTTATTTACGTAGCACGTTATTTGTCGAAAACCAAAGAAGAAAATGAGCCGTTTCAAACCTCATTCATTCAGCTTTGGGTTCCGGTATTTATCACATTAGCATTAATATTACCAGCTAACTTTTCGACAACAGCGTTGATTTTTTCAATGGTAATGATGCTCACGTTTATTGGGAAATATCCATTAAAATATATTGCGTTTATTATTGGTTCAGGAGTTATAATGCTGGCGTTTTTCCTTTTGGTAGCAAAAGCATTTCCGGATTCAAGATTCTTCAGCAGGGTTTCAACATGGGAAAGCCGTATTATGAACTTTACCACAGATAAACCAGATGAAGATGATTATCAAATTGAAAAAGCAAAAATTGCAATTGCCTCAGGAAGATTAGGCGGATTAGGACCGGGAAAAAGCGTTCAGAAAAACTTTTTACCACAATCATCTTCCGATTTTATTTATGCGATTGTAGTAGAAGAATATGGTTTAGTCGGCGGAGTTTCAATATTACTGTTGTATTTATTATTGTTATTCCGATTTGTAATCGCCTCACATAAAGCCAATACATTATTCGGAAAATTAGTCGTCGTCGGTCTCGGATTTCCGATGATATTTCAGGCGATGATTAACATGGCGGTTGCCGTAGAATTGCTGCCGGTAACAGGGCAGACACTTCCGCTGATAAGTTCCGGAGGTAGTTCAATCTGGATGACTTGTTTCTCACTTGGAATTATCATTAGTGTAACCAAGAAAGAAGAAGAAATCGCCGAAGAACAACAAGAAAAAGAAAGAAGAAAAGAAGCGCTTCAAAGATTGATAGACAAAGAACTAGCCGAAGAAGATCTGCCGGTAGATGAAAGAGAAGAAATTTACGAAGAAGAAGCAATGTATTCAATTCAGGATAATTCAAGAAATCCGATGAATGCAGTTTTAAATAAATAAAAGGATAAAACTAGTTATGACAAAGCATAAATTCATACTAAGCGGAGGAGGAACAGGAGGACATATTTATCCTGCAATTGCGATTGCAAACGAATTAAAATCACAATTTCCGGATGCTGAATTTCTTTTTGTAGGTGCCAAAGACAAAATGGAAATGCAAAAAGTGCCTCAGGCTGGTTACGAAATAAAAGGTCTTTGGATCGCCGGTTTACAGCGAAAACTGACTTTACAAAATATGATGTTTCCTTTAAAACTAGCAAGCAGTTTATTAGAGTCAAGAAGAATCATTAAAAAATTCAAACCTAATGTAGTTATTGGAACGGGAGGTTTTGCCAGCGGACCATTATTGCAGGCGGCAGGGTCGGCTGGAATTCCGACAGTAATTCAGGAACAGAATTCTTTTCCGGGAATCACCAATAAATTGCTAAGCAAAAAAGCCAATGCAATTTGTGTAGCATATGAAAATTTAGAAAGATTTTTTCCAAAAGAGAAAATCGTTTTGACAGGAAATCCGGTTCGCCAGGATTTAATTGATATCGAAAGCAAACGAGATGAAGCTATTGCTTTTTACGGTTTAGACCCAAATAAAAAAACACTGTTGATTTTGGGAGGAAGTTTAGGAGCGAGAAGAATCAATCAGTTAATTGAAAAAGAATTGCCAAATTTTCTTTCGCAAGATGTTCAAATAATCTGGCAATGCGGAAAATTATATTTTGAAGATTACAAAAAACACAATCAACCAAACGTAAAAGTGGTTGATTTTATTGAAAGAATGGATTTTGTTTATGCCGCTGCAGATGTGATAATTTCGAGAGCAGGAGCGTCATCAGTTTCAGAATTATGCATTGTGGGTAAACCGGTCATTTTTATTCCGTCTCCAAATGTAGCTGAAGATCACCAAACTAAAAATGCACAGGCAATTGTAGAAGCCAAAGGTGCAATTTTGTTGAAAGAATCTGAGCTGGACAGCGAGTTTAGCATTGTTTTTGAAGCGCTGCTGAAAGATGATGGAAAACAAAAACAATTAAGTGCCAATATTAAAAAATTGGCAAAACCAGATGCAACAAAAGTGATTGTGGAAGAAATTAAAAAGTTGTTATAATATAACTTTTTAGAAAAATTATGAAACATTCAGAGAATTGTCGAATAGTATTTTAGGCAATTTTGGTTAGAAAAGAACGAAAAAATATAAAAGCTTAATTACTAGTTTTTTATAAAATTATAAGTGGTAAATGAGTTTGAAAATAGGATTAAATTTTAAGGCTTAAAGCCTAAAACATAATGCTTAAAGCAAAATTAAAATGAATTTAAATCAAATACAGAACGTTTATTTTATTGGTATTGGAGGCATCGGAATGAGTGCCCTGGCCCGCTATTTCAAATACATAGGAAAACAGGTTTCAGGTTACGACAAAACACCATCAATGCTTACTAGTGAATTAATCGAAAGCGGTATTGATATTCATTTTGAAGACAATATTAGTTTAATTCCGAGTGATTATTATGTAGAGAATACACTTGTGATTTTTACGCCGGCAGTTCCAAAAACGCACTCAGAGTGGAATTATTTTATTGAAAGAAACTACCAAATTAAAAAACGTGCCGAGGTATTAGGGATTATCACCAAAGACACTTTTAGTTTCGCTGTTGCCGGAACACATGGCAAAACCACAACATCAAGTATTTTAGGACATATTCTATACGAAAGCGGGGCTGATGTTACGGCATTTGTAGGCGGAATTGTAGAGAATTATAATTCTAATTTAATTGGAAACGGAAAAACTGTAACCGTTGTAGAAGCAGATGAATTTGATCGTTCGTTCCTGCATTTACATCCTAATATTGCCTGCGTAACCTCAATGGACGCAGACCATTTGGATATTTACGGAACAAGTGATGCTATCCAGGCTTCATTTGTAGAATTTGCTTCGAAAGTAGAAGATAAAAGTAAATTATTTATAACCAAAGAATTGCCTCTTGAAGGTGTTCAGTGCGCTATAAATGAAGATGCCGTTTATAAAGCTTATAATGTTCGAATTGAAGACGGAAGTTATGTTTTTGATGTGCAGACGCCATCAGAAATCATGAAAGATCTTCGTTTCGGGCTGCCGGGAAAACACAATTTAATGAATGGGTTAATGGCTATTGCAATGGCGAAAACGTATGGCACCCCAACCGACGCCATTGCAAAAGCTATTGCCTCATTTAACGGAATTAGAAGACGTTTTTCTTATCAAATTAAATCTGATAATTTAGTTTACATAGATGATTATGCACATCATCCAACAGAAATAAATGCTGTTCATCAGGCAGTTAGAGAATTATATCCGGGACGCAAAGTTCTGGCAGTTTTCCAGCCGCATTTGTTCAGCAGAACAAGAGATTTCGCCGACGGTTTTGCCGAAAGCCTTTCTCAGTTTGATGAAGTGTTTTTAATGGATATTTATCCGGCACGCGAATTACCGATGGAAGGGATTACATCGCCATGGCTGCTGGAAAAAATGACCAATTCGAACAAAAAAATTGTTGCAAAAGAAGATTTATTAGCGGAAATCAAAGCCAGTGATGCGCCAATAATTGTAACAATAGGAGCTGGTGATATTGGTGAAATGGTACCGTCAATCAAAAAAATGCTAAATGAAAATATTTAATTGGACAAATATTCGATTAGTACTCATTTTAGGGCTCGTACTTTTTTTATATTCTTTCGCTCAGCACCGAAATGGAGATAGAAAATTAAAAAAATCTATGGTCGTTTTTGTAGGAGAAAATACGCTGTTTGTAAAACCGGAAACGGTTAATAAATTGTTGATAGAAAATAAAAGGGACGCTTCCAGTATTAGAAAAGATGAAGTAGATTTGAATAAGATAGAAAAAAACCTTGATACGCAAGACATGATTGAGAAGTCAGATGTTTTTGTAAGTATCGACGGCGTTCTAAAAGCGGTAGTAAAACAGAAGACACCAATAGCGCGAGTTTATGATGGTGATCGCTCTTTTTATATTGACTATGAGGGTAATAAAATGCCCTTGTCAGATAATTTTACGGCGCGAGTTCCTCTTGTTTCAGGGGCAATAAATGAAAAAAATAACGAAGATTTAGCAGCTTTATTTCGCACAATTTACGACGATGCGTTTTTGAAAAAAAACATCATTGCAATACAAATTATGCCTAATGGCAGCCTAAAAATGTTTAATCGAAACTATGATTACTTCATAGATTTTGGTCGTACAATGAATGTTGATAAAAAATTTAGAAACTATAAGGCCTTTTTTCAAAAAGCAGTTTTAGATAGTTCGTTATACAAATACAGCAAGATTGACCTTAGGTTTACGGAACAAGTAGTTTGCACAAAATAATAGAAAATGGAAAAAGATAATATTGCAGTAGGTCTAGATATTGGAACAACAAAGATAGTTGCCATGATAGGCAAAAAGAATGAGTATGGCAAATTGGAAATTTTGGGTATTGGTAAATCCAAAAGTTTAGGCGTTGCCAGAGGTGTTGTAAACAACATCACTCAAACTATTCAGTCTATTCAGCAAGCAATACTTGAAGCAGAAAATAATTCAGGTTACAAAATAAAAGATGTCGTTGTGGGTATCGCCGGACAACACATTAGAAGTATTCAGCATACAGATTACATCAGCCGTAATAATCCGGAAGAAGTAATTGGCGAAAAAGATATTCAGCTTCTAATCGATCAGGTTAATAAACTGGCGATGTTGCCGGGAGAAGAAATTATTCACGTTCTGCCGCAGGAATTTAAAATTGACGGACAATCTGAAATTAAAGAACCTATCGGAATGTACGGCGGAAGACTTGAATCTAGTTTTCACGTTGTAGTAGGGCAGGCTTCTTCAATCAGAAATGTTGGAAGATGTATTCAGAGTTCAGGAATTGAATTATCAGGATTAACATTAGAACCATTAGCTTCGGCAGATGCTGTTTTAAGTCAGGAAGAAAAAGAAGCTGGAGTTGCACTTATCGATATTGGAGGTGGAACAACCGATTTAGCGATCTTTAAAGACGGAATTATTCGTCATACCGCTGTAATTCCTTTCGGAGGAAATGTAATTACAGATGATATTAAAGAAGGCTGTTCGATTATCGAAAAACAAGCAGAGCTTTTAAAAATAAAATTTGGGTCAGCCTGGCCGGGAGAAAACAAAGACAACGAAATTGTTTCAATTCCAGGTTTAAGAGGAAGAGAGCCAAAAGAGATTTCATTAAAAAATCTTTCTAAAATTATCCATGCCCGAGTAGTGGAAATCGTAGAACAGGTTTTTGCAGAAATCAAAGCTTACGGACACGAAGATCCACGCAAAAAATTAATTGCAGGAATTGTTCTTACAGGTGGAGGTGCTCAATTAAAACACATTAAGCAGTTAGTTGAATACATCACCGGAATGGACACCAGAATTGGATATCCAAATGAGCATTTAGCAGGAAATTCAAGCGAAGAAATTTCAAGTCCGTTATTTGCAACAGCAGTTGGTTTAGTAATGAACAGCATCGAAAATAGAACGCAAAGTGCTATTAGAATGGAAGTTGTAAATGAACAGCCAAAAGTGGTTTACAGAAATGTAGAACCGCCTGTACAACAGCGATACGAAGTAGAAGAAAACTACGTTGAGAAAGTAGAAACTATCGAACAGCCAAGAGAAGTAAAAACAGTAAAGGCTGGTGCAGAATCTACAGAAACAAAAATCAGGAGATCATTTTTTGATAGATATGTCGATAAAATCAAAGATTTTTTAGACAACGCAGAATAATAAAAGAGAAGGATTACTTTCTTGCCCCAAGTCAAGAGGTAAAAAATGTATTAAATAAGAATTTCAAAAACCAAAAAGATGATGAGCAACTCAGAATTTGGAAGTATTTCATTTGATTTACCGAAAAATCAATCAAATGTAATCAAAGTAATAGGTGTAGGCGGAGGAGGCAGTAATGCCATCAACCACATGTTTAAACAGGGTATTAAAGGGGTAGATTTTATAGTTTGTAATACTGATTCTCAGGCATTACAAAATAGTTCAGTGCCTAACAAAATTCAGTTAGGAGTAAATTTAACAGAAGGTCTTGGAGCAGGAGCAAATCCTGATGTAGGACAACAATCGGCTATTGAGAGCATCGCTGACATTGAAAAAATGTTAGACCGCGGGACTAAAATGGTATTTATTACCGCTGGTATGGGTGGAGGAACCGGTACTGGTGCAGCTCCCGTTATTGCACAATTAGCAAAAGAAAGAGAAATCCTTACAGTAGGTATCGTGACAATTCCGTTTCAGTTTGAAGGGAAAGTACGTCAGGAGCAGGCATTATTAGGAATCGAAAAATTACGTAAACAAGTTGACTCTTTAATTGTTATCAACAACAATAAATTAAGAGAAGTTTACGGAAATTTAGGTTTCAAAGCCGGATTCTCTAAAGCAGATGAAGTTTTGGCAACAGCCTCTAGAGGTATTGCCGAAGTTATTACGCACCACTATACCCAAAATATCGATTTACGTGATGCCAAAACCGTTTTGGCAAACAGCGGAACGGCTATTATGGGATCTGCTGTGGCGCAGGGAGAAAACAGAGCCAAAGATGCAATCGTATCAGCATTGGATTCTCCATTATTAAATGATAACAAAATTACAGGTGCCAAAAACGTATTGTTGCTTATCGTTTCTGGATCTGATGAAATAACGCTTGACGAAATCGGAGAAATCAATGATCACATTCAGGCAGAAGCAGGTTATAATGCAAATATCATTATGGGGGTTGGAGAAGACGAAAGCCTTGGTGATGCTATTGCTGTAACTATTATTGCTACTGGTTTTGATGTTGAACAGCAAAACGAAATTGTTAATACAGAGCCTAAAAAAATCATTCATACGTTAGAAGATGAGCAGAGAAGTGTTCATAATTTAACAAACAAACCACTTGCTTCTTTTGATTTGAATGCAGAAACACCGACTGCAAAATCAGAAGAGAAAGTTATTTTTGATTTAATGGAAGATACGGTTGCTCCCGTACAAGCTCCAGTTGCTCCGATAACACCAACAATCAATCAGGAAGAATTGATTGTAATGTCTGAGTTTATTAAAAACCTGGACGTAACTTTTGAAATCGTTTCGCCAATTACTGATATTGATTTTAAAATTACAACTCCGGCGGCGCAGACGGTTCAGGAAGTAAAACCAGTACAGCAGAGAACTTTTGAAAGAGAAGAACAAACAACTTTTTCATTTGATCTTCCGCTTTTCAAATCAGAGCCAGAAGTTAAAAGAGAGCCAGTTGCAGAACAGGATAATAAAATTGTTTTTGAACTGACAAACGAAACTCGTAACATTAAAGTAAACGATCCGGTTTCATTTGTGCCTGTAACAGAACTTTCTGACAACGGAATCATCAAATATTCTCTTGAAGAATATATGGAAGTTGAAAATGAATTAACATCTTCAAAACCAGTTGAAAAAGTGGTTGAAGATACGGTTCCGGAAGAATTGAACATCACTCTGAAACCAAGAGCTGATTTTGCAAGTCAGCCAGATTTTACAACAACTTCAGAAGTTTCTCCAATGGAATTAACAATTGAAGAAACACTTCGTTTAAGAGCAGAAGAAAGAAGAAAGAAACTAAAAGAATTTAATTATAAATTCCACAATAACGTTTCAAGAATCGATGAGCTGGAAAAAGAGCCGGCTTATAAAAGATTAGGAATCGATTTATCGAATTCACAATCAAATAATACAAATTCGAGAATCTCAGTAGGAACTGATAGTAACAACGATTTGCAATTGCGTTCAAATAATTCATTTTTGCACGACAACGTAGATTAATTTTTACAATCTTAATATAAGGATAGCCCGAAAATTGGATTTAATTTTCGGGTTATTTTTTTTATCTTCGCACAGAATTTAGAAATTTGACTTTTAAATAGTACTTTTAAAATAATATTGTCACCCTGAGCGTAGTCGAAGGGTTTCTTTTTCGGAAAGGACTTCGACTCAGCCTGACAAATGTTTATTATTTATAAAAAGTCGAGAACAACTTTCAATACAAATATCAATTTATAAGCAAAAGCTTATTTAAATAAAACATAAAGATGAGTTTACAAGCAAAAATCATGGACGAGATCAAAACGGCCATGAAAGCAAAAGATACAGTAGCATTAGAAGCATTAAGAGCAGTAAAATCTGAATTATTATTAGCTTCAACAGCTTCAGGATCTAAAGAAGATTTAAAAGAAGATGAAGAAATTAAATTACTTCAAAGATTAGTTAAAACCCGTAAAGAAAGCGCAAGAATCTTTACAGAGCAAAACCGTCCTGACTTAGCTGAACCAGAATTGGCTCAGGTAGCAGTAATTGAAAAGTTTTTACCAGCTCAGTTAAGCGAAGCAGAAGTAGAAGCTGTAATTGCAAAAATCATTGCAGAAACAGGAGCTTCCGGAATTGCTTCGATGGGTAAAGTAATGGGATTAGCATCTGCTCAATTAGGCGGAACTGCTGAAGGAAAAACCATTTCTACAATTGTAAAGAAGTTACTTTCGTAAATAAAAATTTTAGATTTTAGAGTTTAGATTTTAGATTTAATCTGAATTCTAAAATCATAAATCTAAAATTAACTGACCTCGTAGTTCAACTGGATAGAATATCAGATTTCGGCTCTGAGGGTTGGGGGTTCGAACCCCTCCGGGGTCACTATACAATTTAAAAAGCCTGCAAAATATACATTTTGCAGGCTTTTTTATGACTCCTAAGTTCCCACTTCCCACTTCCCACTTCTCACTTCATAATTATAAATTTCCCTGTTACGGTTTGACCTTCAAAAGAGGCTGTGTAGTAAATCATATCGTTGTCGATTTTATCAATTTTGACGTTTATTTTGTCGCCTGTTTTAAAGTTTAGGCCGCTAGCAGTTAATTCGGTTACTGTTGCATTGTATTCGCACTCGTTTACCCATTCGAGGTTTGATTTAATATACTCTTTATCGGCATTTGGAAACTCCATAAATACATTGTCTTTTATTGTTATGTAAGTCGAATCATCATTTGCTTCAGAATATCTTAGTCTGCAATTTTTTAATACAGCACAATTTGCTTTTTCAACAGTTTGTTTTTTTGCAGTATAGAAAAAATTCATATCATATTCCTTTGCTGATTTTAAAATGGGATAAAGTTTATCATTTCTAATCAGCCATTTTTTATTTGCAGGGAAATTGTCATCGTTTTTTAGAATTAAGATATCTTTTTTAATAGTCCAGGTTCCAGAAGTTGTATGTTTTTCGCCAATTGAATAACTCATTTCAAAAGTTCCATCGGGTTTAAAATTAGCAGTTGACTGAAGCCAGCTTGTTTGAAACTCATAAATTCCTGAAACTTCTGAGACGCTTTGTTTTTTTTGTTTTGTGATTATAGGATTTTCCGTTACAGTATAAGCTGATAAAACCAATACGGAAGTAATACATGTAAATAAACGGGCAATACTTTTCAATTTAATCATTTGTTATATTATGTTATTGATTTTTCCTAGTGTTGAAAGATAGTACCGCAAGTGTTCAGGCGCTGCATGAGTTTGAGATTAAAAGACGCGAGATTTTTCATTATGCACAATTTCCAAATACAAAACTATCTTTAAATTCAGCCAAATGCACAAATTGCTTACAGCGTGTGTTGGCGGCAGATTTTATTTCGTACGTTTTGCTTCTATCTTTTTTCCGTTCTGTAATAAAAATAAATTTGAAATTTCTCCTTTTTCGTTCTTTTCAAACTGAATTTGTGCATCGACTACTTTATAGAAAAATAACATTTCGTTTTCTAAATATATCTGCCGGACGATCTCTTTTTAATTGGTTACAATAAAATAGTGATAATCATCCTGAATGATGTTATTTTCGGATAATGAATTATTTGATAGGTTTAATTTTAAAAGTTTATAGGTAGGAATGTGATTATTGTATATAATTTTCTTTCCAATTATTTGATTGGTCTGCGGGTAATACGTAAGATGGCTTATATATTCGTCGGTAATATTTACTAAAGTTTTGATTTCTGAACCCGTAGCAGGATCAAGTTCTACTATTTTTTTGGTAGATCTAAAGGCATATAATTTTCCGTTGGTCGCAGGAATTAATTCGTCATAGCCGTAATAAACCGTTTCAGATACTGACTTGTCAGAAAGTTTTATTTTGCAAAGTCTGTGGATTACTTTTCCATTCTCAACTTTATCTTTATCTCCCATTATTTCATCTGTTTTAGGATTGTAAATAAACCCGTAAATTAGATCACTTCCGGTATTTATTAAGCTTCCAATTTCGGAACCTGTATTGGGATTTAATTCAATAAGGCCTTTATACAATATGTACCCATATAATTTTCCTGTTGTTGTTACGATCAATTGGTCATAACCTTTGTAAGTAATTTCTTTTACGCTCTTGTCTGCAAGCTTCACTTTAAAAAGTTTGTAAATGTTATTTCCGCTGTTTGAAATAAATCCTTGTCCAATAATTTCATTTGTTGGGGCAAAATATTCTAATTCACTTAAATAATCAGATTCTGTACCGTAAACTATGTTTTTGATTACTATACCTGTAGTAGGATTTAATTCGACAATGTTTTCATGTTCATTGTGTGCAAATAGACGATTTTGACCAATTATAGAAATATAACCTCCATTAACTTTTACCCCATTTGCATTTAATAGAAGCTGACCAGAAGTTGTACCCACCGGAACTATTACACTTATTGTAGTTGAAGTAATTTGAGTAATTTGCCCATTAGTACCATTAAATGTAACAATATAAGTTGAATTTGGGTCAAAATTTTCTCCCTTAATTATAATAGTATCGCCTATATTGGTTGAATTAGTCGAAACGCTTTCAATTTTTGGATCTGGTATTTGAACTTCTTCTGTATTATTAGGACTTGAACAGCTGATAAAAATAAATAGTGTAATAATTGAAAAAAAGTGTTTCATTCTAGATGGTTGGTTTTTAATTGTTAATTTTTTTCGGAAGATATAAAATATTCTTGCAAAATGGTGGGTTCAACGTTGCAAAATGTCACTTCAATAGTACTAAAAACTTCCTGAGTTTGCACCAAAATTTCATAGGTTCAATACTGTAATAAATTGAACGAAATGCAGCTCTAACCCATATTATTAATTCAAACAGAAAAACTATTCAAGATTGAAAAACTTTAAATTTTGCAGGCTTTTTATAGTTTTGAGAAAACTTTGCTAAATTGGGAGTCGAAACTGAGCTAAAAATGTTTTAACTAAAAATATCAAACTTATTATGATGACATTAATTGCAATATTTTTTCCGTGGCTTTCTTTTTTATTGAGAGGTAAAATTTTTACTGCTATTATCTGTTTAATTTTGCAGATTACTTTAATTGGCTGGATTCCTGCTGCAATTTGGGCTGTGATTTCCTTACAAAATTCAAGAGCAGACAAACGTAATGATAAATTAATAAGAGCAATGAAGGCTAAGTAAATTAAACCCTGCCTTCAAAGTTTTCTTGAATAACTTAATTATTTCTCAGAACGTTTTTTTATAAAATTTTTAATTAGAACAAAAACAGAAAAAACAAAAACTATTAAATAGACAGCAGCCAGTGCCGGTTTCTCAAATTTTAAAGTCTCAAAGTCAAATTGTTTATAAATTGCCACACCAACAATTATCGCTACAATACTCAGCGTAAATACAGGTACATTGTTTTTGTTCTCCATGGTTTTAATGTTTTGGTTTATTTAAGGTTAATTATTTAATAGTTTCTCCGGCGTTACCTGTTTTGATATCTCCTGCCCGTTTATAACTGGCTAAAATTACTCCGGTTGTTGTAACGGTGTTTTCAGTTAAAGTAAATCCGGATGGATGTGCATTGTCATCAAATAGTTGTTTTCCTTTTCCAAGTAAGATTGGATGAATTTTTAATTTTAGTTCATCAACTAAATCATTTTTCAAAAGTAAATGAACAAGTTCGCTGCTGCCCCAAACCTGAATGTCTAAACCTTCAGAAGCTTTAAGTCTTTTTATATCGGAAACAGTTTCAATAAAATTAGAATTTTTCCAGTCTGATTTTTTTCTGGTTTTAGAGAGAATGTATTTGTTTCCGTCGTTAATTCCCGGCCATATATCGGCATGTTTGGGCCAATAGTCTTCCCAAATTTCAAAAGTCTTTCTGCCTAAAAGATAATCTGCTGGCTGTAGTTCTTTTTTTACAGCGTTACCATACACTTCGTCGCCAAACAGTGCTGTCCAGCCTCCAAATTTAAAATCATTTGATTGATCTTCTTTTGGTCCGCCCGGCGCCTGCATCACGCCATCTAACGAAATCATCGACAAAACAATTATTTTTCTCATAATGTATTGATTTTGCGGGTCTATAAAATTAACGAAGATTCATTTGAGATTAGCAAGTATAAATGTATTAAAATAAAAAAGGTTTTAGTTTCTTTTTTGAGACTAAAACCTTTTGAAATTAATTTCCGGAAAATCTATTTCGTATTCTGCAGAAAATTATCGATGTAATTTACTACCAATGGAATATTTTGATGCTGAGGAGCATGCCCTGTCTGCGGCAGAATAATTAACTGTGATGTTGGGAGCTGTTTGGTCAGCGGATACCAATTTTCTACAGCAAAACTTGTGTCGTGATCTCCGGAAATTATTAATATTGGTGTTTTGGTTGTTTTAAGTTTGTCTCTGTAATTTTCTTTGTCTTCGGCAGCATTTTCGCCTCCTGCAAAATACAGCTGAAAAACTTCCATAGTTGACGGAATTTTAGAAACATCAATTCTTTGAGCAATTCGATCGTGAGATGCTTTTGCGGCTTTTGTACTTTCTTCGGATTCTGGTTCGAAGAAAAGAATCACTTCATCATTAAAATCATTTATAGGCTTTAAAGCATGATCCAGAAAAGATTGTTCAAGCGGTACAACTCTTTTTCCTATTGGGCCTGTTCCTAACAATATGGTATGTGTAACCAAATCAGGATATTGATGCATGGCAGCTTGTGTAACCAATCCGCCATATGACCAGCCCATGAAAATTGCTTTTTTGATTTTGAGATAATCAGCCAGATCTTTTACATCTTTGGCAACTTCTTTTACATCTGTTGGCAGTTTTCCGGTTGAATATCCAATTCCTGAATAATCGAAAGTAATAACCTGATGTTTTTCGGCCAGCTGATCTAAAAATAACGGATCCCAGGTATCAAGTGTTCCTCTAAAACGGTTAATTAAAATAATTGGTGTTCCTTTTCCAATTGATCGGTAAGCAATTTTTCGCCCGGAAACTTCTGCAAATTCAGTTTTTGAGTTCAGGGCCTTACTGTTTTGTGCGTTCATGATTTGTGAATTTAAAATGAGTATTAAACCAACAAGTACGATTGAAAATGATTTCATAGTTTGTGATTGAAAATGGTTAATAATCTCAATCAAACAATTTTAATGCCCGCGTGAAAAATAATTGTAAATCAAGGATTTTGAAGCTAAAAAGCGGTTTTTTAATTTTTTGCTTTTTGTGTTATATCGCATAAAAAAAAGTTTTTAGCGAAATATAGAAAATCATAACTCGATTGTTTCACCAATTTTTGGCAGAAATAAATTCAGATTTGCGTTTTGAAAATCAGTCAAAGCTTTTTGATGATCCATTTTTATAAAACCGAAAGTATCATAATGTACACCTAAAATTTTATTGACTTCGACCAGTTTTGCAGCTTCAATAGCTTCTTCAATTCCCATCGTTAAGCCGTCGCCAATTGGGAAAACGGCAAAATCAAGTTTAGCAAATTTCAAAATAAGCTGCATATCTAAAGTCAAGGCCGTATCGCCGCTGTAATAGAAATTTCCGTCAACGGTTGTAAGGACAAAACCAGTTGCGATTCCACCATAAGTTCCGTCCATAAAACTGCTTGGATGCTGTGCAATTACGGATTTTACAGTTCCAAAATCAAAACTAAATTTTCCTCCGGGATTAATTGGGTGTGCGTTTTCAATTCCGTTTTTTAAAAGCCAGTTGTAGATTTCGAAGTTTCCGAGAACTTTAGCGCCGGTGTTTTTAGCAATTCTTTCTACATCCAAAATATGATCATAATGCGCATGCGAAATAAAAATGTAATCTGCTTTTATTTCATCAACATTAATATCTTTTGCTAATTCATTTGGCGTAATAAAAGGATCGAAGAGAAGGTGTTTTCCATTTGCAAAAACCGAAAAACAAGAGTGGCCATAATACGTTACTTTCATGATGTATAATTTTGAAGTTATTAATAGTTTACTCTTTCTAAATCCAAAAAATATACCAGCAGAATATTACGGTTCTAACTTATCTCATAATATCAGTATCAACAGGTGTATACCCCAAATGTCTGCTAAGGGATAAAATTTGACCTTTGTGATGATATTCATGAGTGATAACATGGCTGAAAAGCTGTAGTGGTTTTGCAGTGTTTTGGGTGTTTTGGATTTCGAAATCTTTAATTTGATCTATTTGTGAGATAAATTCTTCCATAAAATCGTCTACAATTTCAAAAAGAAGTTTAACCTCTTTTATGGTTTTATAGTTTTCATATTCGGCATAGATTCTATTTTTTTTCAAAGCAAAATTGGCAATCCAATATTCATAAGTGTTGGCAATATGAACCAGTAGATTTCTAATACTGCCGCCGCGCCCAAAAGAGCTGTTTTGATTCACAAAATCTTCTGCGGAAATCGTTTCGCAATATTCAAACAAGACATTTCTGGAGCCTTTTACATATTGATATTGTTCGCGGGTATAAGAAACTATGGATTCCATAAAATTTGATTTTTTATTGGAAATTTAGATTGTTATTTTCTTGAAAACAAATTTTCTACAACCCAAGCCGGACCAATCAATAAAAACTGAAGATCTTTTAAGAACGAAGGTTTTTTCCCTTCAATATTATGTCCGTAAAACTGGCCAATCCATGCAATAACAAAAACACCGATTGAAAATGCCCACAACGGAAAAACCTGTCCGATATAATAATTTACAATTAAACAAATTCCTGAAAAAATGGCAATTTTTACGGCCATTGCAATCGATAATCTGATGTAAAAAACGAGAACAAAAAGTAAAACTACAAATGCCCAGTTTTCGATAATAGGCGCATTAAGTTGCAAAGTATTGGCAATAATACTACTCGGAATACTCATTAATAAGCCAACAATAGAAAAATAAATTGCCGGGACACAAATGTAGTGTATGGCTTTGTTTTTAGGATTTTGATGACTTACGGCATATTCTGCAAACCATTGATCTAAAGTTCTCATTTTTGTGGTTTTAAGGTTAGTTACCGTAAATCTAATGAAATTTCTGTTTGGTTTATTACCGAATAAAATTTCTCTCGCAGATTATGCAGTTTTAGTGGATTTCGTTTTTAGGTTTTTAAAAAAGAAATATACACCAAAGTATCTTCTAAAAAATCTGCTCAATCTGCCAGATATGCGTGAAACTGAAATTAGATTTTTTTAGTCACATTATAATCAAAAACATTATCCCACAATTCGTCAATTTTAATGAGCGCTTCGTTTACGGGAATAACGGTCCATTTTCCGTTAGTTTCAATTCCGAGGCCAATGCTTTTTAGTTTTAGTAAAGCATCATTTACATCAAAATCCAATTCAGTTTTTAACTTCGAACTAAACCAGGATTCGATTTGTAGATCTAATTCAGAAGCCGTCAGCGGGTTTTGACTTTTGTTTAAAAATGAATATGCCAAAATAGTTTCTTTTAAAGCTTCTTCTTCGGATGAATTTAAAAGAGAATAAAAGGCACCGCTGTTGTTTCCGATGTTTTTAAAATACAAACTGTCTGAAAGCATTTTAGAATATCTGATTTTCTTATTTATAAAATTGTTGTATTGTCTAAAACAATACGCTGCTAAAATTCCTAACGCGATTAATCCTTGATTTAAAAACGTTTTACTGTTTAATAAATCGATAGTTTCACCTGTTTGATAGGCATCGTACATATTAATTAAAGCCGGAATTACTTTGGCACTTAATAACGAAAGACCACCAAAAAGTCCCGGAACCCAAAGTAGCAGTTTGTCTTTTAAAGACATTTTAGGAACTGCGTTTGGAAAAATAGTTTCAAGATCGTTTTTAGGAACCCGCTTAAAGATTTTTAAAGCGATCGATCCCGGATCAATCGGCATTTTACCAAGTTTTACTTTCTTTTTGGTTAAATAATCGGCATCGCTGTAATTAAGATAGATAAGGACGCGATCGTAATATTCTATTTCAACTTTTTTCTTCCAGAAATAATATTTTCTGACTTTTTCTTTTGTTTTATGATGGCCGCGCGCATACAGTTCATAATCTTTAAAAGCATTAAAATCAATGGCAAGGTTTAGGCCTATTAAATCAGATTCGCGAAAGGCTTCTTTTAAAGTACTTTGGTCAATTCTGTAATAATTTCCACGTTCTAAAACAGCAAGGAGTGTTTCTTTAAAAACAGAAAAATCACTTTTAGAAATGAAGTTTTCACGTTCCTTTTCGCTTAAATCCGGATCGTATAAGGCGTAGTTTTGTTTTAGGTTTCGATTTAGGTTAAAAGATTCATAATGATAATAATGTTCGATTATATCGAATAGTTTTTTAAAATCATCAACCTTTTGTTTGTCTTCGGCGAAAGCTGCAATTTGTTGCTCGAGTAAGAATTCCTTATTAAAGGGAATATAATGTTCTCGTGTCATATTGATTCCGGGCTTTAATTTGTTTTGTGGCGTGGAAATGCAAAGATATAATTTTTTGATTGTTAAGGCTGTTATATCTGCGTAAGTGAGAAAGTTTCTATTTTAGAATAAACTTGGTTTATCGCTAAACAAAAGCCGTAAAGACAAAATATCTTTACGGCTGTGCCTTTCCGGAAGATTGTATTAGACAGTTCTGAATCAGTCACTTGTCTAAGTATTTTTCTATTGCGGAAATAGATTTTAAAGACCCCCTTCATAAAAATATAAAAGTTAGGGTTCTTGTATAGATAATGAACTCCAGATGACGATAGGAGCGGGGGGCTTTCTTTTTGGTAATCTTTATTTTTATATATTTCCTCTATTGAGTTTTTTATTTATGCTTTCTTTTTCTTCTTTTAATTTATTAACCTGGCTTTCTCTTACAATTTTATATTCATTGTCAAGTCTCTTATATTCAGCCTTTATAATATCGCATATAATGCCTGTACGGTCTCCTCGAATAGACTTTCTGATATAATCGTAAGAATAACCGTGCTTTTCTTTTATAATCTTTAACACATCTTGGTTGTAACTTGGCTGAGATTTTATATTTTTGTCCATGGCTTATTTTGTATTAAAAGTAAGACAAATGTAGGCGGGTAATTTCTTAAAAACAAGTATTTGTAGGATTTTTTCTAAAGAAATAATATATGGGAGAGAACACATTAATCAGGATTAAACAATATTTAGACTATAAAGGGGTAAAAGTTAGCGCCTTTGAAAGAATAATAGGTATGTCGAACGGCTCCTTTGCAAGCCAGTTAAAAAATAATAAAACAATAGGAGTTGATAAGTTAGAGAATATCTTAAAAAAGTATACCGATGTTGATCCGGAATGGCTATTAACTGGCGAAGGAGATATGATTAAACTGAATGTTTTACGTGATGCCGGCGAGACTTATAAAAGGGTTGAAAGGGTTACAGAGCATTGTGTTAATTATAAAGAGCTTGCGGATGCGCGTAAAGAAACGATTGATAGTTTAAAAAAAATTATCACTCATTTAGAACAACAAATTGCGGCTTATAAACAAAGCAGCGACTAATACTTTGATGTAATATTAAAGTAAAAGTGAGATTTTTAATCGTTACCAGCGATTAAAAATCTCACTTTTTTAGCTTCAAAAAAATTGACAAAATTTACAAGCTTTCCTTGCGGAAGACTATATTCTAAAAGAAAAAATTATTCATAGCAAGTTTAGTACTTATTAAAGTTCTGGCAATGCGTATTTATACCTGTTTTTTGATTTTTTTAGGTTCTAAGTTGCTAAGTTTTTTTATTATGTACAGATTTAGTTAACTAATTTAGTTCGGATTTTTTGAGTTCGATTATCCGCTGAATGTATAGAATTAGGTTTTGTCTTTCTATAGAAAACTCTGCATTTTCATTTTCGGTACGAAGGTATAAATCGGCAATATCTTCAGCTGCCATATTTTTATCCAGATAATGATCCTGGACATATTTTATAAGATTTTCTAAAAAGATTTCTTTTTGTTTCCCTTTTTCAAGTATTTCCGGGTCGCCGTTTTTTATTTTTTCAATTTCAGATTCCGGTAAATCAATAGTGAGATACGTAATATCTACAGGAACTTTTTCAAGCATTTCTTTAGTCGTTTTACCAGAACCATTACAGTAGGCGCAGGGAGCTGGAACCCATTTTAAAAGTTTATTCAAACGTCGGATATCGTCCCAGTCAACAAAACCTTTACCGAGACATCTTGGACATTCTAACTCTGATTTTCTAAATAGGAAATTAAGAATGGACATTTTCTAAAAAATTACATTAAAAAGTTCTTGGTTTGCTAAGGTAACTATTTATGTAAGAAAAATATTTTGATAAGATACTTTTTTTAAAGATTAGATTTATAAGAAATAAAAAAGCTGCAATTTTTGGCTTGCAGCTTTTTGGGTTCTTTATGTTTTTTAGTGTGTAAGATATTAATTAGAACTCTGGTTAAACTTTTCAAGTTCTATCGCTTCGGTAAAATGACGGTATGTTGAATTGCCCAATTCATTTCTTAACTATTAGGCTGGTAAATTAAAATATAAGAACTTCTAACAATTTTATTGTTTTGTTTTCCAGGATTCCATTTCGGCATAGTTTTAAGAGCTTTGGTAAATTCTTCTGATAATTCATTGCTGTTGCTTCTTAGAATTTTGATATCGCTCAAACGTCCGTTTTTTTCTATTACAAATTGAGCAAAAACTTTTTGAGACCCTTGTTTTTCAAGTTCTTCTTTACTCACTTTAATTTTCTTTTTTAGGTAAGCATTAATGGCTTCAGCACCTCCCGGATAGTCTGGATTGACTTCAATACTTCCTGCTTTAAATATTTCATTATCATAATTAACTATTTGCGAAGTGGCTTCAATTTTTTCGTCAGCGGTTCTTGTTTCTTCTCTATTGACTTGATTTTCAGTTTGTGCAAATGAAATTGTGGTAATTATCAATGTGAATAATAAAATGAGGTTTTTCATTTTGTGTGATTTGGGTTTGTTTATTGGTGATGCTAAATGTAAGAATTTTGTGTTTTTGTTTAGAGGATTTGAAATTAAAAAAAGCTGCAGTATGAAAAGTTCCTGTAGCTTTTTAGTTTAAATATATGGTATAAATTATTTCGATTTAGTGTAAAAATTAAATATTGGAATATCGACCCCTATAAAGAACTGCCATCTTCTGTTTAATTGCGGAGATACTGTTGCCGCCTCAGGAGTAATGTTTCGTAGTGTAGGACCTAATTGGTATGTGTATCCTATAGATAAAGGAAAATTAGGCAATCCATACACAACTCCGAGACCGGGTGCTAAAATATTTTGTAGAGTGACTTCAGGAAGTTTTTCAGTAGTAGTATCTTGTAATCTAAAGGAAGCAACTGCTCCAATATCAATTATGTTAATTAATCCAGTTAGAGAAAAGCCTTTGAAAAAAAAGTCTCCAACTTTGCAACCTGTACCTCCTTGATTAATTCCCCAACTAAAAGCAACTCCAACAGGAGCATATACACCGCTTATAGCTGCCCATTTATTGCTTGATTTGTCTGCTAAATATTCGTTACCATAAAAACCTCCTAAATAAGCATTTAAAGCTATATTAAAACATGTTTTTTTCTTGATAGAAGCACTTCCTACAGGTAAAGCAACAGATTCTATTGCTTCTTCAACTTCGTCACTGTTTTGTGCTTCAACTACATTAGCAGCAAATGAACCGTATTTTACAAAGAAGCCTTTGAATTCGTCTCCATTTTTAGTTTTTATATTTTCAGAAATCAGATTAAGTGTACTAACAATTGCTGCATTGTAATTTTTACTAGAAATTTCACTTGCTATTCCTAATGTATTAGTGCTTAAATTCAATACTGTTTTAAAGTTGTCTGAGAATTTAAATCTAGAATCTATTGACTGTAAATTTAATGTCGTTTGAAAAAAAGAATTTGCATTTTCAAATATTACACTCCAATAAGGTGTTAAATCAGTTTCCCCTTTTTTCTTTGCTTCGGATAATTTGTTATATGCATCTGTAATGGCGTCTGAATTAGAGATTAAATTAATAACGAAATTTTCTATTTTAGGACTGTTTGTTTGTAAGAAGTCATAAAGTTTAACTCCTGAAATTTCTATATTTTCATTTTTTAATTGTTGATATAGTAATCCTAAAAATATTTTTTTTGTATCGCTTGATAAGCCACTGAAATCAGAATACGAAATATAACTTTTCCCATATTCATTACTTCTTATACTATAACTTAGAATATCTAATAATTTGAAAACATTTTTTTCATCGGATGTTAATGTAGAAATACTTGCTAACGAATTTGGGCCTGTAATAGAATGTATAATATCTGGTATTTTTTGTCCGGTTATGAAACCATTTCCAATATTTAAGGAAGCACAAAATAATTTACCATCATCTGAACTAAAGAAAGCCTGAATGGCTGTTACTCTTTTTTTAACTTCTGCTGTATATTTTTTATTTGTTGTATTAAGATTAACCAAATTAGGGATATTACCTAAAAGTTGCTTTAAATCCTTATTCAATGCTTCTTTTAAAGTATTGATAATATTAGCATATTCCCATGATTCAAAATTATCGACCAATAATTTGGTGTTTGGAAATAAAATAGCAAATTCTGGGTTTTTATTTGAGTCTCTTAAGTTGTTAAAAAAAGAAATTAGTAACTCTTGTTTGGCTCTTTTGATTAGAAATTTAGCAAGACCATCAGCGAAGTTTGTAACATTGGTAGAGCCGCCTATTGAAAAACCACTAGATAAATTTTCAAATGCTTTTTTCTTTGAAGTCGATGATAAATCAAAGCTTTGAACACTTCCAGGACTTAAATATTGAGCAAGAAAAGGATTGTAATTTTCGTTTGGAGATTCGGGGTCATAATCGCCTAGATTATCATGTATCTCTTTTGGAGTTTTGAATTTATTATTATAGTATTTATTGATTATGATCAAGTATTTTGCCATTTTCAAATTTGAATCAGTATCAGTTGTATCGGTGCTAAGGATAAATTTACCGTTTACTATACATTCTTTTAAATTCAAGGCATCATAATATGCATTTTGGCAGAATGAACTTTGAATTATAAAAGCAATAAAAACAATGGTTAGATTTTTTTTCATTTAGGTTAGTTTTTTAGATCAGTATAAAATTTATTAGGATTTACAATTCCGTGTCCATATTCTTCTAATGGGAATGAATTTGAATAAGCTGAGGCAAAAAGACTTTTTTTAACAAATTCAGGATCTGTAATTAAGATTTTCTGTCTTTGTAATATTAATGCGCATACTGAGCTAATATAAGCTGCGGCTTGACTTGTTCCAGAGTCCTTTTTTACATTGTTTATACCATTTGAAGATAGTATTTCATCTCCTGGAGCCATTATGTCTAAGGTTTTTGTAATTCTAGAAAATGGATGTCTTTCAAATTTTGAATTTAAACAACCTACTGATATACATTCATTCAGTGTTGATGGGAAAGAATCTTTTTTATCATCAATTTTTCCACTTGAAGAAATTAAGATGATTTTTTTTTCAATATATATTTGCCTTAATAGGCTTTCTATTTCTAACTTTATTTTATATTCATCTTCATTTATTGTTTTTAAGCCAAAACTCATATTAATTATTGAAATGCCACTAGCTCCATTTTTAGAGTTATAAATGTCTAATAAAGCATTTTTAACAGCTTTTATATTTGGCGTTCCCGAATCATCACATACTTTTGCAACAAATAAATTAGCATTAGGTGCTACTCCATATGTTTTTTTGCCTTGGGCTATCATAATACCAGCGAGATGTGTACCATGTCCATTAATATCTGTTTTATAATTAGCTGAATTATCCAAGTAATTATAGCCAATAATATTGTTGAAGTTAAAGTCTTCATGTTCGCTAATTCCAGTATCTAGCAGTGCAATTGTTACTTTTGTTTTTTCGTTTTCTTTCCATAATTCAGGGATAGAGTATAGATTGTTATCTATCCACCAAGGATATTTAAGTGATACAAGTTTATTTACTTTTAGATCTTCTCCTACCAGCCCTAATCCACTATAAAATTGCCCCTTCCCATCCGTATACCATTTTCCTAAACCTGGATTAGGAACATTATGATATTCTTCTAAGTCAAGAACTAATCCGTCACTAACAGTAGTGATAATGTTACTTTTATCATTAAAATCAGCTACAGGGGCTTTACGTACATTAAGTTTGGGTACTATTACTTTATATCGTTCCATAACTATCCTATTGCTTCGGGGTTAGTATTGTTGTTTACTGTTACCTGTACAGGAGGTGAAGTTGAGGTAGAATTTGAATTTGCACTTCCATCCCCGGTTTCTTCTTTTTTGCCCGCCGCTCTAATTTTAATTAGTTTTTGCAATAAATCAAACCAAAAAGGTGCACCAAGACAAATAGCAAAAGCTAACAACAAAAAACCTAAAGGCTTTCTCCCTTTATAAAAATTTGAGAAAACGTAAGACGCTTTAATTCGGTATTGTTTTGATTTGTATAATTCAGCAAAAGCTTTTTGATTTAATTTTATGGTATCATTGTACTGAATACTATCTTCTTTAAATATCTTTTTTAGTTCAGCTAGTTTTTTCTTTCCAGTAGAAGAAGTGTCTTTAGAATATTGATTTACTAAAGCCTGTGTTTTAAAATACTTTATACTATCTGTTTTTCTGATGGTATCCTTAAACGATTTAAAACAACTTTTATATTTTTCGATATAAGTTATACTGTCTTTTTTGCGACCATAATCTCCCCAGCCAACAGCAAGTAAATTATTAGCATCCTTAATTCTGCCGTTTAATTCTGTTTTTACTTTTTCAACCTCTTTTTTGTAGTCAGCAATAGAAGCGCTATCTTTTTCTACAGCAGTTGAATCTGGATTTTGAGTCTTCGGCTGTACTCTTGGATCATCTTTTAATTCTTCAGCACTTTTAATGGATATTTCCACCAGTTTATCCCTTGCGTCTTTATCTGTGCTGAGTTTTCCGGCAATATCAATAATATCGACATTGAAAGTTATAGCTATAGCCAGACCAAGAAAAAATAAAATAAACTGTGTTTGTCTTTTATACCAGCCGCTTACTCTGTTCATGGTGTCATCGTACCACTTTTCTAATTGAGCTGTAAAAGTTTCTATATTTTGGTAGCTTTTGTTAAGATACAATTCCAATATCTTTAGGATTTCCTTATCGATATGCATGTCTTCCTCTTTACAATCATCCTTTGGTTTTTCAGTTTTTTGGAGATATTTTACCAAATAGCTTATTTTAGTAATTTGAGGGAGATTTTCTAAATCAACAACATCTGTAATATTGTTTTCTTTTAGATATGCGGCAATATTATTCTTATGTTTATCCCAATATTCATCTAAGATTTCGATAAGTATAGTTGAAAAATTCTCTTTTGGAATATAAGACGGAATTGAAAAACGATCGCTTGAACCGTAATTTTTTATAATAGGATGATCATAAAATTTATCTCCCAGTCTGTTTTTCTTTTTAGGTTTATAGCCTATTATTAAAAAGCCTAATTCCTTAAAAAAAGATCCAATAGATTCTAAAGTGCTTTTCCATACCCATTGGTTGTTTTTGCAGTCAGATAGCATGCCTTCAATTATGCCTCTTTTTAATGTTCGTGCTCTTAAACTAAAAAGGGTGGCTATTGCTTCGTTTATAGAAGTTGCCAGCAAGCTATATATTAGGAAAATAAAAATTAACCCAATAGCGGTGTCTAATACTGGAGAATTTATCATGGTTGTTTTTGGTTAGTTTACTTTAACATTTGTTGAAGCAAGATTACCGAAATTTAGATAATCTGCATCAGGTATTTGTACGGTAATTCAGTGTTAAAAGTAAAAAAAATCCTCAACCAATTTAAGTTGAGGATTTTAAAATGTTGTTTAAATAAATGTTACTTCAGGAAACTATCCAGTAAAATCTGGTATTTGCGCCCAACAGGAATCACTTCGCCGTTAGACATAGTAAGGTTTTTAAACGTAACAGCAGAGATTTTGTTGACATTTACAATATAAGAGCGATGAACCTGAACAAAACTTGAACTGTCAATTTCTGAGGCTATGCTCGAAAGCGAACCATAGACAATATGAGGCAAATTGAACCTGGTACAATAGAGTTTCATATAATTGCCCAGACTTTCGATATAAATAATGTCACACAGCGGCATATCAATATTTTGTCCGTTTAAGCGGTACGAAAGAACTTTGGTATCAGTATTGTTTTCTTTTTTCAGGCTATTTCCGGAGAAATACGTTTTAGCTTTTTCAATCGCTTTAGCAAATTTATCAGGTGAAATGGGTTTTAGCAGATAATCAATCGCATCGTTTTGGTAGGCTGAAAGTGCAAAATCAGAATAAGCCGTTGTTACAATCGTGAGCGGTCGGTTGGGTTGGAGTTCCATTAATTCGACACCGGAAATAACAGGCATATTAATGTCCAGAAAAATAATATCATATTGGTTGGCATTAAGCAGTTTGAGCGCTTCCATTCCGCTGAAAGCACTGTCGGAATGCTCCAGTTCATCAAATTTTGAAATATGCGAAGCCAGCGCTTTATGTGCCGGCGATTCATCGTCGATTATAAGACAGCGGTAGGTAAGTGCCATATACTTAATTTTACAACAAACATATTTTTCTCTTTTTTACAGCTTAAGTCATGTCTTAAACGGTAAACTTCTAAACGTCTTTTTAAGTTTTCAATTCCAATTCCCGTACTCGAAAGTCGTGATCCCGAATCGATAAAATTGTTTTTTATTGTAAAAGTCAAATTTCGGGATTTTACTTCTAAATCTATTATAATAAAAGGCTCTGCCGTTTCAGAAGAGAATTTTACCGCATTTTCTACCAAAGGCAAAAAGAACAAAGGCGGAATCTCTATTTCATCAAAATTGCCGTTAAAATTTTGGGTCACATTTAAGCGATTGTTTCTAAAGGTATAATATTCAATATATTTTTTCACGAAAGCAATTTCTTCTTCAACCAAAACATAATCTTTTTTTGTGGCCTCGATTTGGTAGCGCAGCATATCAGAAAGATTCAGGATTCGGTCAGGTACTTTATCTGGTTCAGACAAGGCTTCTCCATAAAGATTATTCATGGCATTCAGTAAAAAATGTGGATTGAGCTGCTGCTTTAAAAACGAAACTTCAGACTTGAAATTCATAATGTCTTTATCAGCATCCATGATTTTTTTGGTAATCACAACATGAATAAAATAAAAAAACATTCCGTTTATAAGCAATGATAATATCTGAAGTGTTTTAAAATTTTCGAAGCCTACTAAAGGGAAAAACCATTTTATAAAAAAGTAGAAAGAAGACCAGTATGTTAGAAACAACAGAAAGAATATTTTGACCTTTCTCTTAAATAATAATCTCTTGATTATAAAAAGATTAAATATGGTAATCCAGAGAATACAAGGAAAATATCCTATAGCAATTTTACTGACCATGTAACAAAGATCATGACCAGCTAAATGGAGTTCGTCGTACACACAGGCAAAAATGACCAACAAAATGAAGGTATGTACGATGAGGTTTCTTAGGAAGAAATTTTGGTAAATTTTGAGAACTTTCATGTCGGCAAAAATAGTCTAATATTATAGTTTATAGCTATTTGTAAATAATAATTTATTCAAACGCCATTCGTATAAATGATACGCCATTGGTATAAAAAGACTATTGTAATACGTATGTCTAAAGTATTTTTGACTTCGAATTTAAACTATCATCCAAAACCAAAATAAATAGTTATGGTTGTTGAAATTTTTAAAACAAACGTCATTAAAGAATCTGACAAAAATTACATTACTGCAGTTATTCAAAATCAGTTTCCTGATTA